>JAKPEG010000238.1 GCA_029552065.1 Actinomycetes bacterium | reverse complement strand
ATAGGCCAGTCGCGACGGGATCGCCTTGGGGTCGACCGAATAGAAGTTGCGCCCGGTCGGCAGGACGTTGACCAGTCCACGCAGCGGCGAGCCGGACGGGCCGGCCGGCACGTAGCCACCGTCGAGAGCGTGCAGGACCATGGGGATCTCGCGGGTCGTCTCGCGCAGGCGAGGCACGACCTCGCGGCAGGCGAAGGTCAACGAGGCCGAGACGCCAGGACTGGCCGCACCGAGGACGTCCACCACGATCCGGTCGACGGCGGCTGCATCCCAATCCGAGTCCGCGCACCGCGTGACGAGGGCACGCGCGGTCGCCTCGAAACGGTCCGTCTCAGCACTGCTGCTCTCGTGCTCGACATGCCCCAAGGCGGTCCGCAGCCCCGGAATGCCGTCGGAGCGGCCCCCGAAGACCTGGCCGGCGCGCAGGATCGCGAGGACGAGGTTGACCAACCCGTCGCTGGTCGGCGCCTCGCTCAGGACGTGCAGCCCGTCGCGGATCTGGACGTCCTTGATCGCGCACAGGTGGTAGTCGATCTGGCCGACGAGCTCGTCGAAGGCATAGTCGTCGGGGTTCTCCGTCAACCCGAGGTCCTGGTCCATCTTCGCCGCCCGCAGCAGGGTCCAGATCTCGCCCTGCAGGGCGGGCGCCTTGGCCGGGTCCATCGCCGAGACATTGCCGTATTCGTCGAGCAACTGCTCCAGCCTGGCGATGTCGCCATAGGACTCGGCGCGGGCCATCGGCGGCACGAGGTGGTCGACGATCGTGGCATGCGCCCGCCGCTTGGCCTGGGTGCCCTCACCGGGGTCGTTGACGAGGAAGGGATAGATCAGCGGCAGGGAGCCCAAGGCGGCATCGGGGCCGCACGAGGCCGATAGCGCGAGGTTCTTGCCCGGCAGCCACTCGAGGTTGCCGTGCTTGCCGACATGGACGATCGCGTGCGCGCCGAACTCCTCCTCGATCCACCGATAGGTCGCGAGGTAGTGATGGGTCAGCGGCAGGTCGGGGTCGTGATAGATCGCGATGGGGTTCTCCCCGAAGCCACGAGGCGGCTGCACGAGGAGCACGACATTGCCCGATTGAATTGCGGCACAGACGATCTCGCCCTCGGGGTCGCGTGACCGGTCGACGAAGAGCTCGCCGGGCGCCTCCCCCCAGTGGTCGGTCATCGCCTCGCGAAGGTCAGCCGGCAGCGCGGCGAACCACGCGGCATACGTGCTCGCGGGGATGCGGACCTGGGCTTCGCTCACCTGCTCCTGGGTGAGCCACTCCGGGTCCTGCCCCCCGGCGGCGATGAGTGCGTGGATGAGCGCGTTGCCCGCGGTCGTGTCCGCCGCCTCACCCTCGACCGGGGCGAGATCGCCCAGACCGGGGATGCCGTCCGCGCCGCCGTTGGGGCCGAGGTCGTAGCCCGCGTCGCGCATGGCCCGCAGCAGGCGGACTGTGGAGACGGGCGTGTCCAGACCGACGGCGTTGCCGATGCGGGAGTGCTTGGTCGGATACGCCGACAGCACGACCGCGATCTTGCGCTGCTCCGGCGGGGTGTGGCGCAGGCGGGCGTGGTTGACCGCGATCCGCGCGACGCGGGCGCAGCGCTCGGGGTCGGCGACATAGTGCGGCAGGCCGTCGGCGTCGGTCTCCTTGAAGGAGAAGGCGACGGTGATGAGGCGACCGTCGAACTCCGGGACGGCGACCTGGGTCGCCACGTCGAGCGGCGACATGCCGTCGTCGGACTCCTCCCACTCGGCCCGGCTCCACGTCAGGCAGAGCCCCTGGAGGATCGGGATGTCGAGCTCGGCGAGGGCTCGCACGTCCCACGCCTCGTCGTCCTCCCCCGCACTCGCAGTGGCCGGCTTGGTGCCGCCGGCAGCGAGCACCGTCGCCACCAGGGCGTCGAGCGTGCCCAGGTGGGCGATCAGGTCGTCCGGGGCATCCCGCAGCGACGCGGCATGGATCGGCACACCGACACCACCGGCCTCGTCGATGGCGTCGCACAGGGCGTGCGCGTAGGCGGTGTTCCCGGCGGCCTGCTGGGCGCGATAGAAGAGCACACCAACCCGCGGTCGCGGGGCACCGTCCTCGCGAGCGGGGACCTCGGGCCGGTCGAGCACACCCCACGTCGGCAGCTCGGCGGGCGGCTCGAAGCCCTCACCGGTGAGGAGCAGGGTGTCGGAGAGGAAGGCGTGCAGGTTGCGCAGGTTGTCCGGGCCGCCCTGCGCGAGATAACGATGGGCCTCGGCGACCACACCGGCGGGCACCGTGGAGAGCTCCATGAGCGCGGCATTGGGGGCCTGCTCGCCGCCGAGGACGACCATCCGCGTCCCGGTCGCGGCGATCCGCCGGAATCCCGAGCACAGGTCCTGCGGCCCCCCGAGGATGCGGGCGACCACGATGTCGGCACCCTCGAGCGCTGCTCCGAGGTCCTGGTGGGTCGGTCGCGCCGGATTGGCCCAGACGAAGTCCGCGCCGCTCGCGCGCGCGCTCAGCAGGTCGGTGTCGCTCGTGGACAGCAGGGCAATGCGTGGCATCGAGTGCAACTCCCTTGGGGTCCGCGCCCCGGGTCGAAGGATGCCCGGCGGGAAGCCGGAGCAGGTCGTCGCGACGTTCCTGACTTCGCCCGGGTGAACGGGGCGTCACAGTGGCGGGACCGTCCCGGTCTTGCACCGGGTTCCGTCGACGACAGCCGCTCGGCAGCCTACGGCAGACGGGGAGCCGAGAGAACGCGCGCGTATGCTCCCCGGCGTGACCTCCACCCGCCTCGGCGCCGACCGCTGCCCCGGTCTGCTCACGCCGTTCGTGGCCCAGGACGGGGCGATCATCCGCCTCCGCATCCCCGGCGGGCGGGTGCACGTGTCGACCCTTGCGGAACTGCTGGCGATCGGCACGGACTTCGGCGCGCCGATGCTGGCCGTGACCTCCCGCACCAATCTCCAGGTCCGCGGCCTGCCCGACCCGCTCCCCGAGGAGGTCATGGTCCGCGCGGAGGCGACCGGGCTCCTGCCCTCGTCGACCCATGAACGCGCCCGGAACATCCTCGCCGCGCCCCGTGCTCCCGAGCTGGGGCCGCTCGTTGCCGAACTCGATGTCGCCCTCTGCGCCGACCCGCTGCTCGCGGACCTGCCGGGCCGCTTCCTCTTTGCCGTCTCCGACGCGACGGGGTCGGTCCTCACCGAACCCTTCGATGTGGCCTACCAGGCATTGACTCCCACCACCGGGGTGCACCGAGTGGGCGGACTGGGTATGCCGTGTGCTCGCGACGATGCCGTCGCCCACCTTGGTGAGGGGCCCGGTGCCGCTGACCTGGTTCTTCAC
>JAKPEG010000235.1 GCA_029552065.1 Actinomycetes bacterium | reverse complement strand
CCTTGAGCGGGGTGAGGTCGGTCGTGGTCACCGGCTCGCCACGCGCGGCGCTCCCGGTGCCACCGGCATACCTGCGGGCGAGTTCGCCCACGACCATGGCGCCGACGTTGTGTCGGTTGCCGGCGTAGCGCGGGCCGGGGTTGCCCAGCCCGACGACCAGCCAGCCGGCCACGTCCAGCCCTCGGCCGTCAGTCCGCCGAGGCGGGGGCCTCGGCGGCGGACTCCGACGCGTCGGCGCCCTCGCCCTCACCGAGCTCGGCGTCGAGCGCCTCCTGCGAGACCTGGCCGGCGATGTTGACGACCAGGGTGTCCGCGTCGGTGACGAGTTCGGCCCCGGGCGGCAGGGTGACCGCACCGGCGTGGATCTGGGTGCCAGCCGACAGGCCCTCGACCGAGACGACGATCGCCTCGGGGATGGCGGTGGCCTCGACGAGGACCTCGAGGGTCGGACGGTCGAGGGTGACGACGGTCTCGGGTCCGGCCTCGCCCTGCACGTGGACCGGGACGTCGACGCTCACCTTCTCGCCACGGCGGACGATGACGAGGTCGACGTGCTCGATGACCGACCGGACCGGATCGCGCTGGATGTCCTTGGCCAGGGCGAGCTGCGACCCGCCGTCGAGCTCGATCGACAGCAGCGCGTTGGCGTGCTTGAGGGCCAGCGCCGTCTCGTGGCCGGGCAGGGTGATGTGCACCGGGTCGGTGCCGTGGCCGTAGAGGACAGCGGGGACCTTGTGGTCGCGGCGGATCTTGCGGGCCGCGCCCTTGCCGAAGGCCGTGCGGGCCTCGGCGACGAGCTTGTTCTCGGACATGACGCTCCTTGCGATGTGGGGCGGCATACCCGGCCCGGGGCCGGTATGCCGTGCTGGTCGAGGCTGGTCGAGGCCGGTGGCGGCCGGTGACGACCGTTGACGGCTGACAGTGGGCCTCGACGCGGGACGCGGCACGGCGGAGGCGTGGGCCGCACAGGGCGGCGCAGCGCACCCAGTCGATCACGGACGCGCACACCGTCGTGGCACGTCCCTCGCCGAGGCAACCCCCCAATCCTAGGCGGTGGATCGGGACAGCGGAAATCCGGCGGTGTTGGCCGGCGAATCCTCCGGGGCCCATCCCGTTGGGCGCGCGGGTCACCCCTGTCGCCGGGGTGGCCGCCGCACGGTGACCACGTCGGCGCCCCACGCGAGGGCCGGGCGCAGCGGCGACGGCACCGCCTCGACGAGCGGGCGGGCGTCGCCGTCGACCAGCCCACGACGGCAGCTGCGCACGAGGAGCACCCACGCACCCAGCCCGAGGATCGCGCCACCGGCCGCCCCCAGCCAGACAGGCCCGGCCAGGGTCCCTAGCCACCAGGCACCCGCGCCGACCGGCATGGCGGCCACGAGCGGCAGCAGCGGACCGAGGATGTCGCCCCTCGCGAGCCCGGTGGCCCGCCGTTCCCCGACCGCGAGGAGGGCGAGCTGGACCGTCGCCGCGGACACCAGCGCGAGTGCCGCGCCCCACTGCTCGAGCAACGGGACGAGGGCGACCGCGAGCACGACGTCGACGACGAGCGCGACGACGGAGGCGGCCAGGACCGCCCGGCCGGCCAGCCGGGCCTGGACGAAGGCATAGAGGATCCCGGTGACCCCGGAGAGCGCGGCACCGGAGGCGAGCAGGACGAACAACGGTGCGGCGGCGGCATACTCGGCGCCGTAGAGCAGCGGCACGAGGACCCCCAACAGCGGCAGGCCGACGGCGAGGGTGGCCCCGCCGAAGACGGCGGCGACGCGCAGGGTGCGCCCGAGGGCACGGGCGGCATCGGTCTCGGAGACCTCACGCAGGGCCGCGACCGCCGGGACGAGCGGGCCGACGAGCGCCTGTGCCGGTGCCGCGAGATGACCGGCGAGACCGAAGGACAGCGCGAACAGCCCCGCCGCTTGCGGGGTTCCCAGCCATTGGAGGACGAGCAGTTCCGACCTCGTCGACACGAGTCCACCGACGACGGTCGCGACCGCGGTCGGCAGCACGAAGCGCCACACCCGACGCGGCAGGCGCCACGGCCCGGCGGGACTCAGGGCGGCCCGGCGGTAGGCCGGTTTCGCGAGGGCGAGGGCCACGACCGGGAGCAGTCCCGAGATCACCAGCCGGGTCGCCCACAGGACGACGGCCGAGCCGCCGAGGACGACGACGGCCACGCTCGCGATGCTGGCCAGGATGCTGCCGGCGAGGGCCAACCGGGCTCCCCGGTCCGCCCGGTTCTCGATCCCCAGGCAGGCGGCACCGGTCGCAGTCGCCGTCGGCAGCAGCACCCCGAAGACGGCCACCCACGCCCACGCTGCGGCCGGCAAGTCGGCGGCGCGGGCGACGACCGTCGTCGTGAGCAGCAGGAGCGGGAACTGGACGAGTAGGTAGTAGCCCTGGATGCCCCGGATGAGCCCGACGACCTCGCCCTCCCGCCCGGCCGCGTGGGCCTTCGCGCCGAACTGGATGAGGGCCTGGCTCGCCCCCGCGCTGCCGACGAGGGTCGCGAGCTCGACCGCGAGCGAGAAGAGAGCCAGCCGACCGAAGTCCACGACACCGAGGTGCCGGGCGACGACGAGGTTGACCGCGAAGGCGAGGGGCAGCGAGACGACGACGTGCACGAGGGTCCACAGCGCCCCGCGGGCGGCCCGACGCTGGAGCCCGCCCGCCGAATCCGCGAGCCCCTCGACGTCGCTCATCGACGGCCCAGGAGCCCGTGCAGCTTGGTGGCCGCCCCCCGGGCCAGGACGTCGGGTGACCAGCGCGCCGCCCGCCACAGGTGTCCCGCGACGTCGGTCGTGCCTGCCGGCCCGGTGTCCCGCCAGCTACGCCGCCCCGCGTCGAGCGCCTGCGCGGCATAGAGTGCCCGGCCCACGGCGAGACCGCGCCGGGCGGCGGCGAGCGACTGCGCGTCGCCGCGCCGGCGTGCGTCGAGCGCGTGTATGCCGGTGACCGCCCGCCATTCGGCGGCCGAGGACCGGTAGTCGCGGGAGGCATTGCCGCCGTGAACGTGGTAGTCGACGAGCAGGTCGGGCACGCAGGCCGCCGGGCCGCCGTCACGCAGGAGGTTGAGCATGAAGGCCCGGTCCTGCTGCTGGGCGAGCACCGGATCGTGCCCGCCCACCGCGGCATACGCCTCCCTTCGCACGACGATGCTGCTCAGGCACACGTAACGGTCTCCGGAGAGCAGGTCGTGGTAGCTGACGGCGGGCAGCGGCGCCTCGTGGACGGTCTGCCCGATGATCCACCGGAAGCCGGTCGCGCTGAAGGCGGCACCCGGCACCGCGCGCAGGGCGGCCACCTGGGCCGCGAGCTTCCCTGGCCGCCAGGCGTCGTCCTGGTCGAGGAAGGCGACGAGGGGCGCCCGGCCGAGACGCACGCCGACGTTGCGGGCGACCGACACCCCCCGGTTGCCCTGCCGATGGAGGCGGACGCGGGGGTCGGCGAACTCGTCCGGTGCGAGGGCGGCGATCCGCTCGCGCGACCCGTCGTCGACGACCACGCACTCGAGTCGGACACCCTGCTGGTCGAGGACCGAGCGCAGGGTTCGGGCGAGCACCGGGCCCGGATCGAAGACCGGCACGACCACGGTGAGCTCGGGCGGTTCGGCGACCTGGCCGTCCGTCGGGCGGATGGTCACGACCCGGCCCAGTCGAGGACCAGCCGACCGCCGACCGGAGCGAGTTCGGCCCGGGTCTGCGCGGAGGTCGCGGCGGGGATCGCCACCCCGAGACCGGGGTCGCAGGCGAGCGCCTCACGGGCGGCGACGGCGGTGTCGTGCAGGTCGCCCCAGGAGACATACTCCCCCGCGACGATCTTCCACCCGCCCTGCCAGCAGTGCTCGGCCGCCGTCGTCCAATGCCCGCGCACGGCCAGCTGCCAGAGGTTGAGATGTGCGGCCGTGCCCGAGTCCAGCCCCTCGCCGGGGAGGAAGAAGGTCGGACGGTCGATCCCGGTGACGGCGAGCATGTGCTGCTCGACCTGGGTCTGCTCCACCATCCGCGGCGCAGGGGAAGCGGCCCACGTGAGGCGCACCCGCACGCTCGGGAAGTCGGTGCGCTGGCGCACGATGGGGAGCACTGTCGTCACGAGCAGGGCCAGGCACACCGAGCCCCAGGCGAGCGGACGGAACCACCGGATCGCCCCGGCCCGTGCCACGGCGCGGATCGGCAGGGTCGCGAGCGCCACGGCATACGTGAGGGAGACGAGCATGACCCCCGTGAGCAGTTTGATGCCGTAGTAGCCGAGGTGCCCCGTGGCGGCGAACTGCTCGCGGGCGAGCCAGCCGAAGGTCGCCAGGCCGACGAGGATCGGGGCGATCCCCAGCACCCAGCGACCCGCCCGCCGGTGCGGACGGGTCGGGTCGGCGCCGGCCCACCAGACGAATCCCCAGACGAGGAAGGCCAGGACGATGGGGACGACGTAACCGGCCAGGTTGTGCGCGGGGAAGCCACCGTCGACGAGGACGTGGTCGGCACCGCGACCGCTGAAGACCTGGGCGACGGCGGCGAGCCCACCCGCGGCGGTCGCGAGGACGAGCACGGCCAGCCCGATGGCCGACCCGCGGCCCCTCGGCAGCCGCGACCGGCGCAGCGGCCAGAGGGCCACGAGCACACCGACGCCGGCCATGGGCAGCAGGAGCAGCCAGTTGTGCGCGGCGAGCAATAGGGCACCGGCCATCCCGAGCACCGGGGCGTTGAGGCCGAGTCGCGGGGTCTGAGCGGCGAGCAACGGCAGGCAGGCGGCACCCACGCAGCCGAGGACGAAGTTCGCGAAACCCGCCTGGTGCATGACCACCCCGCCCGGCGAGACCAGCCAGGTGACGCACAAGGCCGCGACCGCGACGGCGGCCCGGGCCGGCCGACGACGCAGCGAGGTGAGTCCGCATACCGTCGTGACGACGGCGGCCAGGCCCGCGGCATACACGAGGGTGGAGGCCTGGACATAGCCGGCGACCTCGCCGAGGTCCGCCGGGCGCGGGGTCCCGGTGCCCACCCCCGCGAGCAGTTCCAGGGCAGCGGCGGCGGCGGCATGGAAGCCCTGCGGGTAGCTGTCGAACCACCAGGAGGACCCCTGGGTCTGGGCCTGCAGGGGGATGAGTGAGCCACCGTGGCGGATCATCGCCACCATGTCGAAGTGGCCGACGTGGTCCCAACCATCCAGGACGAAGGCCATCGTGTCCTGCGGGCCGCGCGGGCGCAGGAGCGGCGCGAGATAGGCCAGGACGGCGGCCACACCGGCCGTCGCGACGAGATCGGTGCCGCGCACGCGGGGGACCAGTCGGCGGGCCCGAGCGGCGGCCCCGCCCCCGGTGGGGTCACCCGCGGCGACCCAGCCGGCCAATCCGCCCGCGACGAGCGCGACGAGACCGCCGACCCGGGTGAGGGAGTCACCCGGCCAACGCCAGGCCCAGAGGGCGGGCGCGAGGCCGAGCCCGACGAGCAGGACGACCGAGGCCCGGCGGGACAACTCGGCGGAGACGGGCACGGCCAACCCCACGACGAGGGCGCACCCGGCGACGACGGCTCCGGGAACCGTCCAGAGCATTTGCCCGGCGACGAGGAGGACCGCGACGACGACGGCGACGACAAGCCCACGAACCGGTGCCCCGATCCGGGACAGCGGAGCCCGGCCGGGCGCCGCCTGGGCGCTCACGCCCGCCCGTCGAAGAGGCTGGTCACCGACCCGTCGGCGAAGACCTCCATGATCGCGCGCGAGAT
>JAKPEG010000223.1 GCA_029552065.1 Actinomycetes bacterium | reverse complement strand
CCCTGCGACTCCCCTGCGCCCAGCCCCCCCGCCCTGCGCCTGCCCCGGCGAGTCCCGGCGCCTGGCCGCTCGTTTTGTCGTCGGCCCGCCTGCTCGGCTATTCTTGGCAAGTTGCCCGCACGGGCGACGTCTCGTGGCGGCTCCAGGTCGCCCGGGCATCATGTACCCCGAGTCTTGTAGGAGTTCCCCGTGGCTGCCACCTGTGACGTCTGCGGCAAGGGCCCGGGCTTCGGACACCACATCTCACACTCGCACCGGCGCACGAAGCGCCGCTGGAACCCCAACATCCAGCGGGTGAAGACGCTCGTCGGCGGCGTGACCCCGAAGCGCCTCAACGTGTGCACCTCCTGCCTCAAGGCGGGCAAGGTCGTGCGCTGACCCCGCAGCACCACCCATACGAGGCCGGTCCCCCCAGGGGGCCGGCCTTCGTCGTGAATGTCGAGCGGGCACAGTTCGGTCCCACCGACCGACGTCGCAGGCACGCGCTCACTCAGGTCCGTCGTACACCACCGCGCTGGACTCCACTCCTTCGCACCGACGAAGTTCCACCCGGCGACATACCGGCCGCGTCAGCTCCGCCGGTGGAAGGTCACCGTCTTGCGTCCGCCGCGGTCGGTCTCGACGGTGTGCCGGTAGGTCGGGTCGTGCACCCGCCGGTGGTGCCAGCCGCACAGGGGCACGGCCAGATCCAGGTCGGTGGAGCCGCCGGCATGCCAGGGATCCTCATGGTGCAACTCGCTCCAGGCATAGGGCCGGTCGCAGCCGACGGCCGCACACTCGTCGTAGACCGTGGCCAGCGCGACCCGCTGCGCCTCGGTGTAGAACCGTTGCGCCCGGCCGAGATCCAGCGGCAGCGACTGCCCACCGAGGACCGCGGGCACGAGTCCGGCCTCGCACGCCAACCGTCGCACCTGACCGGCCGACAGTTCCGTCCCGGTGTCGACTGCGGCACCCGCCGGCTGCGCGTTGACGGCGTCCCGCAGCCGCTCGAGGTCCAAGGTGACGACCACGGTCGCCGCCACCTTGCCGTGGAGCCGATCGGTGGGCAGCCGCTCGAGCAACTGCGTGAAGGCCTGCCCGTAGCGATGAGCCCAGTCGAGCCCGGCATCGATCCCATCACCCACGATGCTGACCGGACCGACCTCGGATCCGCCGGCAGTGTCTCCGGCTGCACCTGGGCGCCCGGGCGCGCCCACTCCCCCGCGGCCACGCCGGGGAGAGGCCAGTTGCTGAAGGGTCTTGCGCAGCACCTGTCCGGCGAAAGTCGGCACCGTGAAGTGCCCGCTCGTCGTGCCGTCGAGGTTGTCATGCATGGTGAGCCGCGCCCGCTGCCAGGCCCGATCCTCCTCGGCGCGCAGCATCTCGTCCTCGTGCGCGGCGACCTCAGCCGCCGACCGCTCGGCGAACAGCAGCGCCCGTCGCGCCGCCTTGCGCAGCCGCGCCGGATCCACCCTCCTGGCCTGCGCCACGAGACCGAGCTCGATCCGCTCCCGTTCGGGCTGCGCGAGTGTCGCGGGCAGCTGCCGGGTCGCCGCGGCAATGACCGCGGCGTGCGCGCTGGACACCTCACCTGCGTGCAGGGCCGCCCGCGTGGCGGGCAACCGGTCGTCGAGCGCGGTGGCCAGCGAGAGCTCGCGCGCGGCCGCTGCCCCCGTGGCGTGCGTGCGTGCCGCGAGCCAGGCGCCGGTATCGGGCAGCCCGCTGCCCCGGGCGACGTCGTCGCGGTCTGCCGCGGCAACCGCCGCGAGCTTGAGTGCCTGAAGCCGGGTGAGCGCCCGATCCAGCGCCGGAACGACGGCTGCGGCCTCCCCACGCCCGGCCCCGGCGAGCCCGACGGCAAGGTCGTCGAGACTCGCGTTGAGCCGCGCCAGCGCCGCACGCGCCAGCTGATGGGGCGTGCGCGGTGCCGTGGTCAGAGCCGTCATGCCCCGAGCATACTCGAACATCTGTTCGAAAACAAGCAGCCAAATCGCAGGACTCGACCCCACACCGACGACGGTTGACACCCGGACCGGGGCGCGGCCCACCTCAGGCCAGGTCCACCTCAGGCGGGGACCGCCTCCCGCACATAGCGGACGACGTCGGCCGCGGCATACCGTCCGCCCCCGGCGCCGAGCAGGGTGGCGACCGGCCCGAGATCGGCGCCCGAGGTGACGAGCACGGGCTCGACCGTCCCCCCGGGGCGACGCTGCGGCATACCGGCGCTCGCAAGGAGGGCGTTACACAGGCACACGCGGCCGGCCTGGTTGGCCTCCCGCCCGCCCTTGCGCAGATAGGCCCCGGTCGGCTCGGCCGGGCACCGGAAGTCCACGTCGCCGCTCTCCGTCCGGTATGCCGTGCGCAGGACTCCCAGGTCGCACACCGGTTTGCGCCCGCTCACCACCGCGTCGTCGGACAGCGTGCCCGGCAGGTCGGCCACCCGGAAGGGAAATCCCGTGGGCGACACCCGCCAGTCGGACCGGACCTGCAGATCACCGGCGAGGATCCGCCCACGCACCCGGTCCTTGAGACCCGGCTCGAAGCCCGACTCGTCGCAGAACGCGAAGGCCGTCCCGATCTGCACCCCCGCCGCTCCCAGAGCGAGCGCATCGGCGAGACCCTCCGGTCCGGCGCAGCCGCCGGCGAGCCACACGGGCAGGCCGAGCTCGAGGATCGCCGCCAGGTCGACGACGTCGCGCTCGTCGTAGACGGGCTGTCCCAGCTCGTCGGTCCGTCGCGGACCGCGCGGCGGCGCGTTGTGGCCGCCGGCGATCTGGCCCTCGACGACGAAGCCGTCCGGTCGCGTGCGCGGGTCGCCGGCCAGCCCCGCGGCAAGGTCGGTCGAGGCGACGATGGCGAGCACCGCCGGCACCGCGAGCACAGCGCGCAGGTCCGACGCCGCCACGGCGGCAGCAGCGCGCCCCAACATCCCACGTGGCGAGAAGGTCATCGCCCCGAGCCCGTCGCTTGAGCGGGCGCCCATCACCCGCACGTCGAGGGTGACGTCCTCGTGTGCCGCGAGCCCCCGCACGAGCGCGGGGATCTCGGCGGGGCTGCCCGCGCCGACGAGCACAGCGTCGACCCCGGCCAGGATCGCCCCGTAGACCGTTGCCGGCAAAGGCAATTCGATCTTGCGCAGCAGGTTGATGCCCACGCGCCCGTCGTGCCCCTCCTTGGCGAGGTAGACCTCGACGAAGCCCGCAGCCACGGTGAGCTCGACGAGCCGCTGAGCGGACGAGAGGGTATGCCGCGGCACCGGCCGGTAGCGCTCGTCCGGGCCGATCCCGCCCTCGACGAAGTAGGAGTCGAGGATCCACGCGGCGATCTCCGGGTCGGGGAAGGCCGCCAACGCACGGCGCACGTGGCCGCCGGGGTCGCCGTCCTGCAGCCGCCGGGCCAGGACGACGTCGATCGCGGTTCCGGAGACGACCCCGAGCTCGCCGGCGAGCGCGACGGCGCGGGCGAGACGCCAACCGGAGACGGCGACACCCATCCCGCCCTGGATCACCTGAGGCAGCCGGCCGTCGCGGACGAGCCGGTCGCGCGGCGCGCCGCCCCGCCGGGCGGGGTGGGCGGCGTGGCCGACATCGGTGGCGTCCGTGGCGACGGCGGCGTTGGCGTGGAGGGCGGTGACGGTCATCGGGGCCTCTTCGATCGGTCAGAACCTACGTTGACGTAACTTACGTTACCGTAGGTTCTTGCCTCGTCCGACACACCGCGACGCGGCGTGGGTCACACCCGGAAGTGGTCCCACCCGCGAGGCGACTGCCGTATGCCGTCCACGCTCACCCCCGCGCCTTCGTGCACCGAACCCACCACCGTCCAGCCCTCGGGGACGGGTCCCGGGAAGCAGGCGAGCAACGAATGCTCTTCTCCCCCACCGAGAACGCACTCCCAGGAGCCCGCATCGCCGACAGCGGGAGCCAGCCGCGCGGCATACCGGGCGAGGGCCGCGCGGTCGAGGTCCAGGCGCACCCCGCTCGCCGCGGCGATCCGGGCGGCGTCGCGCAGCAGCCCGTCGGACAGGTCGAGCATCGCGCGCGCGCCGGCGAGCGCCGCCACCGGACCCTGCGCGAGCGGCGGGGTGGGCCGGCGGTGCATCGCGACGAGCTCCGGGTCGACGTCGGACCGGCCCTGCTCGAGCAGGACGAGCCCGGCGGCCGAACGTCCGAGCGTGCCGGCGACGGCCACGCGGTCGCCGACACGCGCCCCCGAGCGCAGCACCGGGTCCCGCCCGTCGAGCTCTCCCAGCGCGGTGACCGAGACGGCGAGCAGGCCCGCCGGAGCCGAGGAGAGGTCCCCGCCGAGGACGACCGCCTCGGCGGCGCGGGCGGCCTCGCCGAGCCCCCGGGCGAAGTCCTCGACCCACGCCACCGTCGTGCGCGGGTCGGCGAGCAGGGTGACGACCAGGCCGGTCGGGCGTCCGCCCATGGCGGCGACGTCGGCGAGGTTCTGGGCGACGATCTTGGCCCCGACGTCCGCGCCGCTGCACCAGTCGTCGCGCCAGTCCCGATCGCGGACGGCGGCGTCGGTCGTGACGATCGTCGCGCCCCGGCACGCGAGCACGGCGGTGTCGTCGCCGGGACCGACGAGGACCCCCGGGGCCGCGGTGGGCAGCAGCGGGATGATCCGCGCGAGCAGCTCTTCCTCGCGCAGATCCGCCAGTGTCATCGGGGGTTCACCCACCGTTGCCCTCGTCCTTCCCATCCGGCCGGTCCGACCCCCCTCACTCGGGCGGATCGGTCACCGGCACGGTAGCGTCTCCCCAACGGGTCGAGGACGACCCGCCCCCGGCTGGGACCATCCCCCGCCCAACCGTCGACGAAGCGAGGTACCTGCGTGGTCCAGGCATACATCCTCATCCAAACCGAGGTCGGCAAGTCCGCGAGCGTCGCCGAGGCCGTCCGCCAGGTGGCAGGCGTCGCCTCCGCCGAGGACGTCACCGGCCCCTACGACGTCATCGCCCGGGTCGAGTCCCACACCGTGGACGAGCTCGGCAAGCTCGTCATCGCCAAGATCCAGGACGTGCCCGGCATCACCCGCACCCTCACCTGCACGGTCGTGCACATCTGAACCACGCGCACGTCCCGACGGGGCGGCCACCGCGACGACCCACGACGCGGTATGCCGCCCCGCTGGCTGCCGTGGCCCTGCTCGCCGGGTGCGCCCAGGGGCCGGGGCCGGTGTCGGTCGCGCTGCCCCCCGCAGCGTCCAGCACCTCCTGCCAGGCGCTCGGCCCTCTCTGGCCGGCCACCGTGTCGGGCAAGACATCGCGGACGATCTCGGTCGACTCCCCCGCCGCCCGGGCCTGGGGCGAGCCGGCGATCATCGCCATCTGCGGCTATCCAGCCCTCGAACCGACCACCCTCGACTGCATCGGCGTCGACGACGTCGACTGGGTGGTCCAGCCGCTCACCGACGGGGTGAGGTTCACGGCATACGGGCGCAGCCCCACCCTCGACGTCCTCGTGCCCGCCACCTATGCACCCCAACCGCTCCTGCTGCCAGCGTTCGGGGCCGCGGCGAAGGCCCTCCCCGCCAACGGCCGCCACTGCAGTTGAGCCACGGCTCACGGACGGGGCAGCCCCACCTGACGGCCGATGACCCGGGCGGCGGGCGCGCTCAGCGCAGCCCGACCCGCCGGGCCAGGGCCAGGGCGATGAGCTCGTCGACGAGCCGCGGATAGGGCAGGCCGGTCTGCGCCCACATCCGGGGGTACATCGAGTGCGGCGTGAACCCGGGCATCGTGTTGATCTCGTTGAGCACGACCTCGCCGTGGTCGGTGTAGAAGCAGTCGACCCGCGCGAGCCCCTCGCAGCCCATCGCCGTGAACGCCTCCGCAGCCAGCCGCCGGACCTCTGCCGACACGTCGGCCGGCACGTCGGCCGGGCAGACGAGCTCGACATCGGCGTCGGCGAGGTACTTGGCCTCGAAGTCGTAGAAGTCGTGCCCCTTGACGACCCGGATCTCGCCGACCTCGCTCGTGCGCGGGGGCTCGAGGTCACGTCCCTGCAGGACCGCACACTCGAGCTCCCGCCCGAAGATGGCCGCCTCCACGAGCACCTTGGGATCGTGGTCCCGGGCGGCCTCGATCGCCGCCTCGAGGCCTTCGGCGGAGGTCACCCGGGTGATGCCCATGCTCGACCCGGCCCGAGCGGGCTTGACGAAGACGGGGAAGCCCATCGACGAGGACGCATCGAGTGCGGCCGCCCGATCGGCGCGCCAGGCGCGGTCGGTGATGACGGCATACGGCCCGACCGGGAGCCCGTGTCCGGCGAAGACGACCTTCATGTAGTGCTTGTCCATGCTCGCCGCCGAGGCGTGCACCCCAGAGCCGACGTAGCGGACGTCGGCGAGGTCGAGCATCCCCTGCAGGGTGCCGTCCTCGCCCCACGGACCGTGCAGGAGCGGGAAGACGACGTCGACTTCGCCGAGTTCCTCGATCGCACCGGTCGCCGTGCGCACGTGCAGCGCGCGGTCGACGGTCGACAGGGGGGCGACCACGCCGGCACCCGAGGGGTCGACCTCGGGGAGGTGCCCGGGCGCGAGCTCGAGCGCGGCCGGGTCGTCGGGCACGAGCACCCAACGGCCGTCCTTGGCGATGCCGATCGGGAGGACGTCGTAGGCGTCGCGGTCGATCGCGCGCAACACCGACGCGGCGCTCGCGCAGGAGACCGCGTGCTCGGAGGAGCGGCCGCCGAAGACGATCGCCACGCGCGGCTTGCGCCGGGCCGGCGGTGGCTCGGCGGACGTGCCGGCCCGACCGGGCTGCAGGAAGGGATCGGTGCTCATCGGCTCGACCCTACCCGTCCGGCCCAGACCTCCCGCTTAGGCTTGCCGGGTGAGCAGCGCGCCCGAACCCCTTGCCCCCGCCACCCTCGTGGTGACCACCGGCCGTCCGCCCCGCGCGCCAGGCGCCCCGGTCAACGTCCCCGTCGAGTTGTCCAGCACGTATGCCGCGCAACCCGATCCGCAGGTGACCGGCGCCCTCGGCTACGGCCGGGCCGAGAACGCGACGTGGACCGCCTTCGAGGAGGCCGTCGGGGCGCTCGAAGGCGGTCGGGCCCTCGTCTTCGCCTCGGGAATGGCCGCGATCTCCGCCGCCCTCACCCTGCTCCCGCCCACCGGCGCCCTCGTCGCCCCCCGCACCCCCTACAACACGGCCGGCGCCGTCATCCGCGAACTCGAGGCCGCCGGCCGGGAGGTCCGCTGGGTCGACGTCCAGGACACCGACGCGGTACTCGCCGCGTGCGAGGGGGCCGGCGCTCTGTGGCTCGAGTCGCCGACGAACCCGCTCATGGAGGTCGCCGACCTCCCCCGGGTCGTCGCCGGCGCACGAGCGCTCGGCCTGCTCGTGTGCGCCGACAACACCTTCGCCACCCCCCTGCTCGCGCGCCCGCTCGAGCTCGGCGCCGACGTCGTCGTCCACTCGGCGACCAAGTACCTCGCCGGCCACTCCGACGTGCTGCTCGGCGTTGTCGTCGTGCGACCCGACGAGACCGGCGACCGCCCGTATGCCGCCCTGCTCGCCCACCGCACGCGGCACGGGGCGATCGCGGGGCCGATGGAGACATGGCTGGCGCTGCGCGGCATACGCACCCTGCACGTGCGTGTCGAACGGGCCTGCGCCAACGCCGCCGAGCTGGCCCGACGGCTCGCGGGCCACCCGCGGGTAACCCGGGTGCGCTACCCGGGATGGGGCGCGATGCTCGCCGTCGAGATCGGCGGCAGCGCCGAGGACGCCGAACGGGTGGCCGCGTCGTGTCGGCTGTGGTTGGGTGCGACGAGCCTGGGGGGCGTCGAGTCGCTGATCGAGCGCCGCCGCCGCTATCCCGGGGAGTCCGAGCTCGTCCCCGAGACGCTACTGCGCCTGTCGGTGGGCATCGAGGACGTCGAGGATCTCTGGCGCGACCTCGACGCCGCGCTGCGCAAGCGGGCGTGAGCGTCGGTTCCGTCAGTTCCGTCAGTTCCGTCGGTTCCGTCGGTTCTGTCAGATCCGCTCGTGCTTGCGCTGCCGCGACATGAGCAGGTCGACGATCTCTCGCGGGGTGAGCACGCCGTCGATGACGGCGGCGACGGCCTCGGCGATCGGCATCTCGAGGGCGTGCTTGCGGGCCAGCTCGAGCACCGAGTGACACGACTTCACGCCTTCGGCCGTCTGCCGGGTCACCGCGACGACCTCGGCGACGGACATCCCCTTGCCGAGGTTCTCGCCGAAGGTCCGGTTGCGGGACAAGGGTGACATGCACGTGGCGATGAGGTCGCCCACCCCGGCCAGCCCCATGAAGGTCTGCGGGTCGGCGCCGAGGCGCACGCCGAGGCGGGCGGTCTCGGCCAGCCCACGAGTGATGATCGAGGCTTTCGTGTTGTCGCCCATGCCCATGCCCTCGGCCATCCCCACGGCGAGGGCGACGACGTTCTTCACCGCCCCGCCGAGCTCGGTGCCCACGACGTCGCCGTTGGTGTAAGGCCGGAAGTAGCCCGTCGCGCAGGCGTCGGCGACCCGCTGGGCCTGGTCGAGGTCGCGGCAGGCGACGACGCTCGCGGCCGGCTGCTTGCGGGCGATCTCCCCGGCCAGGTTGGGGCCGGAGACGACGACGATCCGGTCCTGTTCGACGCCACCGACCTCGGCGACGACCTCGCTCATCCGCTTGGTCGTGCCCAGTTCGACACCCTTCATGAGTGAGACCACGGCGGCGCCCTCGGGCAGCGAGTCGGCCCATCCGGCCAGATTGGCCCGCAGTGTCTGCGAGGGCACCGCGAGGACGACGACGTCTGCTCCCGCGAGTGCCGCCTTCGCGTCGGTCGTCGCCCGGATCCCGGCCGGCAGGGCGATCCCCGGCAGGTAGTCCTCGTTGCATCCCGCGTTGATCTGGTCGACCGACTCGGCGCGCCGGCCCCACATGCGCACCTCGGTGCCGGCGTCGGCGAGGGTCGCGGCGAAGGCCGTGCCCCAGCTGCCCGTGCCGAGAACGGCGGCGCGGGTCATCGGGCGCGCACCCGAGGAGACCGAGGAGCCCGAGGAGCCCGAGCGGGTCCAGGTGTCTTCATCGACGTCCCTTCCTCTGCTTGGTGTAGTTGCCGGTCTCCGGCAGCCCCGCCTTCGCGGGATCGAAGCGAAGCGCGGGAGCGGTTTCCCCGCGGAGGATCTCCAACCCCGCCGTGAGCGCTGCCATGATCCGGTCGGTCGCCTCCCGGACGGTGACGGCGTCGATCGGCCGGTCGTAGAGATCCGCGAGATCCACCGGTGGGCAGGCGAGCACGTGCATCGTCTTGCGCGGCACCAGCCGCAACCGGCCGCGGTAGGTCGGCATCACCTCCTGCGGACCCCACTGGGCCAACGGGATGACCGGGCACCGGGTCTGCAGGGCGATCCGGGCCGCGCCCGACTTGCCCTTCATCGGCCACAGACCCGGGTCCCTCGTGAGCGTTCCCTCGGGATAGACGACGACGCTCTTGCCCGCCCCCACCGCCGCGACCGCCGCGCGGTAGGCGTCGGCGGCCCGGCCACCGCCACGGTAGACCGGGATCTGCCCCGCGGCCGCGAGGAGCCGGCCCAGCACGGGGATACGGAAGACGGCCTCCTTGCCCAGGTAGAACGGAGGTCGAGCGTTGTCGTAGAGATAGAGAGCGCTCACGAACGGGTCGAAGTAGGACACGTGGTTGGGAGCCACGACGCAGCCACCCTCGTCGGGCAGGTTGTCCATCCCGTGCCAGTCGCGCGCGGTGAGCGTGCGCAGCGGGCGGTGCAGCAACCACGCGACGAACTTGTATGCCGTCGGCAGCCGCCGCATTCGCTCGCGTCCCGCTGGGGTCACCCGTCCGTCTCCTTCTCGCCCCTGGTCGCCGCCGGTCACCCGGGTATCCTCGCCGTCCGCCACCCCGATGTCGAGCGCCCGGGCTGTGGTGGCTCAGACTGAGCGTGTGTCCGGGAGCACACCACACGTCCAGACCGCCATGCAGTGGCGCCTCGTCGTGCCCGTCAAGGGCGGCCCCACCGCGAAGTCACGCCTCGCCGTCCCCGGCGTCGACCGGCTCCTGCTGGCCCAGGCCTTCGCCCTGGACACCCTCGAGGCCGCGTGTGCGTGCGTCGGACGTGGCCGGGTGTATGCCGTCACCCCCAGCCGCTCGATCGCAGCCCAGACCCAGGCCCTCGGTGCGCGACTCGTCAAGGATCCCGGCGAGGGCCTCGACGCGGCCATCGCGGCCGGGCTCGACGCTGCCCTGCGCGGGTCGGCGGGAGAAGAAGGCTCGAAGGGTGCCAATGGCAGGGACCTGGGAGTGGGCGTCCTGCTCGGCGACCTGCCGGCCCTCACCCCGGGCGAGCTGGCCACCGCTCTCGGAGCCGCCGCGGCATACGCCCGGGCCTTCGTCCCCGACCACGTGGGGACCGGGACGGTGCTGCTCACCGCGCGGGCCGGAGTGCCGGTGCAGCCGCTGTTCGGCCCCGGTTCGGCGGCCCGGCACGAGCGCTCGGGCGCCACGCGGCTCGAGCTCGACCTGCCCCGACTGCGCACCGACGTCGACGACCTCGCTTCGCTGCGGATCGCAGCCGGACTCGGGCTCGGTGCGAGGGCGCGCGTTCACGTGGCGGATCGCCCCTGACGACTCCGGGCCAGTCACCGCACGAGGTGACCGGCCCGGAGTGGACGTGCTGCGTTCAGGCCTTCTTCGCGGCGACCTTCTTCGCCGGAGCAGCCTTGGCGGGCGCCGCCTTCTTGGCCGGGGCGGCCTTCGCGGGAGCAGCCTTGGCGGGAGCAGCCTTCTTCGCCGGCGCAGCCTTCGCGGGAGCAGCCTTGGCGGGAGCAGCCTTCTTCGCCGGCGCAGCCTTCGCCGGAGCAGCCTTGACGGGAGCAGCCTTCTTCGCCGGAGCAGCCTTCGCCGGGGCCGCCTTGACTGCGGCCTTCGCCGGAGCCGCCTTGGCGGGGGTGGCCTTGGCGGGTGCAGCCTTCTTCGCGGGAGCGGCCTTCGCCGGGGCGGCCTTGACGGCGGCCTTCTTGGCCGGGGCGGCCTTGGCCGGTGCCGCCTTCGCGGGAGCGGCCTTGGCCGCGGGGGCGCGGCCGGTGGCGGTCTCGCCCTTGGGCAGCGAGCGGGGGTCGGCGACGTAGCCCTTGAAGGCCGTGCCGGGGCGGAAGCGCGGGACCGTCGTCTTCTTGATCCGCACGGCCGCGCCGGTGCGCGGGTTGCGCCCGGTGCGGGCGGCCCGAGCGACCTTCTGGAAGGTGCCGAAGCCGGTGATGGCGACCTTGCCGCCCTTGGCGACCTCGCGGACGATCGAGTCGAGGACCGCGTCGAGCGCGTCGGTGGCCGCCTTGCGGCTGCCGAGCGTGTTCTCGAGCGCGAGGACGAGTTCTGCCTTGTTCACATTGTCCCCTTTGAAGGAGTGCGCGCCGGGCCAGCCCGGCGCGAAGGAGCGCGAACCCATCGTTCGCCTGAGCATGACGGTAGGGCCGCGGAGGCTCCCAAGTCCAACATCTCGAGGTCTCGATTCTCGTTGTCGCGCAACATCTTTGCCCAAGCAACAGTTGCGGGGCGGAGGAATCCGCGCCGTCGACACCCGAATGCACCGCCCAAAGGGCCCGGTCGTTCGCAGTGATCCGCTGAAGTGCTTCCAGGACAAGGTGATTCGCGGCAACCGCATGGATCGTGCCCGATCGACAGATGCAGCCGAAAGCTCCCTGTCAGGGGCGTCGCGTGGGGCCGGGACGCTCGCCGTCACCGACGTGCGACACGCCGGTCGGCGTGTCGCTTCAGCGGGTGACGGGCAGGTATGCCGGTCGCGCAGCCTCGAATTCGTCGATGAGGTCGGTATGGCGCAGGGTGAGACCGATGTCGTCGAGTCCCTCGATGAGCCGCCACCGCGTGTAGTCGTCGACCTGGAAGGGCGCGACGATGTCGCCGGCGGTGACCGTGCGGGCGACGAGGTCGACGCTCACCTGGGCACCGGGGTCGTTCTCGAGGTACTTCCAGATGAGTTCGATGTCGTCCTGGGCGAGTTGGGCGGTGAGCAGCCCCTGCTTACCGCTGTTGCCGCGGAAGATGTCGGCGAAGCGCGAGGAGAGCACGACCCGGAAGCCGTAGTCCATGAGCGCCCACACCGCGTGCTCGCGCGACGAGCCGGTCCCGAAGTCGGGCCCGGCGACGAGCACCGAGCCGGCGGCATACCGCGGGTTGTTGAGGACGAAGGACTCGTCCGCGCGCCACGCGGCGAACAGGGCGTCCTCGAAGCCGTTGCGGGTCACCCGCTTGAGATAGACGGCCGGGATGATCTGGTCGGTGTCCACGTTGCTGCGCCGCAGCGGCACGCCGACGCCGGTGTGGGTGGTGAATGCCTGCATGGGGGCCCCTCAGTCGAGATCGGCGGGCGAGGACAGGGTGCCGCGGATCGCGGTCGCGGCGGCGACGAGTGGACTCACGAGGTGGGTGCGACCACCGGGGCCCTGGCGGCCCTCGAAGTTGCGGTTGGACGTCGATGCGCTGCGCTCACCCGCGGCGAGCTTGTCGGGGTTCATCGCGAGGCACATCGAGCACCCCGGCAACCGCCACTCGGCGCCGGCCTCCTCGAAGATGCGGTCGAGGCCCTCGCTCTCGGCCTCGAGGCGCACCCGGGCCGAGCCCGGCACGACGAGGCAGCGGACCCCGGCGGCGACCTGGCGACCGCGCAGGACCGAGGCGGCCGCGCGCAAGTCCTCGATCCGCCCATTCGTGCAGGAGCCCACGAAGACGGTGTCCACGCGGACCTCGCGCAGCGGCATACCCGGTTCGAGGCCCATGTAGGCGAGGGCGGCTTCGGCCGCCTGGCGCTCGGTGTCGTCGGCGATGGCCGCCGGGTCGGGCACCCGATCGCCCAACGGCAGCCCCTGCCCGGGATTGGTGCCCCACGTGACGAAGGGCGTGAGCGTGGTCGCGTCGAGGACGACCTCGGTGTCGAAGACCGCGTCGTCGTCGGTGCGCAGGGCGCGCCAGGCCGCGACGGCCGCGTCCCACTCCGCCTCCGTGGGGGCGTGGTCACGACCGCGCAGGTAGTCGAAGGTGGTCTCGTCGGGGGCGATCATCCCCGCGCGGGCACCGGCCTCGATCGACATATTGCAGATCGTCATCCGCGCCTCCATCGAGAGCTTCTCGATGGCCGCGCCGCGGTATTCGATGACGTAGCCCTGACCGCCCCCGGTGCCCAGGCGGGCGATGACGGCCAACACGACGTCCTTGGCGCTCACCCCGTCGGGCAGGTCGCCCGTGAGGGTGACGGCCATCGTCTTGAAGGGCTTAAGCGGCAGGGTCTGGGTCGCGAGGACGTGCTCGACCTCGGAGGTGCCGATGCCGAAGGCCAGCGCCCCGAAGGCGCCGTGCGTCGAGGTGTGACTGTCGCCACAGACGATCGTCATCCCCGGCTGGGTGAGCCCGAGCTGCGGTCCGACGACGTGGACGATGCCCTGCTCCGCGTGACCCATCGGATAGAGCGGAAGGTCGAACTCCGCGCAGTTGCGCCGCAGCGTCTCCACCTGGGTGAGGCTCACCGGGTCGTCGATCGGTCCGGGGGTCGTCGGGACGTTGTGGTCCTCGGTGGCGAGCGTGAGATCGGTCCGCCGCACGCGCCGCCCGGCGAGTCGCAGCCCGTCGAAGGCCTGCGGACTGGTCACCTCGTGGATGAGATGGAGGTCGACGTAGAGCAGGTCCGGCTCGCCTTCCGCGCGCCGCACGAGGTGCGCCTCCCAGACCTTCTCGGCCAACGTGCGCGCCATGCCTCCACCTCCCGGCCCCGAGGGCCAGCTCTCGGCTTCCAGGTTCCTCGGTCAGCATTCGCCACCCGTGTTACCTGCGAACTTGCGTCTCACGCGCTGAGACGTCAATATCATTGCATGGACAACTCTAGTGGGGTCGGTGTCCTCGACAAGGCGGCGACCGTCCTCTCGGCGCTGGAAGCCGGACCAGCGACCCTCGCCCAGCTCGTCGCGGCGACCGGGCTGGCCCGTCCGACCGCGCATCGGCTGGCCGTGGCGCTCGAGCATCACCGCCTCGTCGCCCGCGACATGCAGGGCCGCTTCGTCCTCGGCCCGCGTCTGGCCGAGCTCGCCTCGGCGGCCGGCGAGGACCGGCTGCTCGCCGCGGCGGGACCGGTTCTCGGGGCCCTGCGGGACCACACGAACGAGAGTGCCCAACTGTTCCGTCGTCAGGGGGACTACCGCGTGTGCGTGGCCGCGGCCGAGCGCCCGATGGGCCTGCGCGACACGATCCCGGTCGGCGCGACCCTGTCGATGCTCGCCGGATCGGCCGCCCAGGTGCTCCTCGCCTGGGAGGAACCCGACCGACTCCACCGCGGTCTGCAGGGAGCCCGGTTCAACGCCACCGCCCTCTCGGCCGTCCGCCGTCGCGGGTGGTCCCAGAGCGTCGGCGAACGCGAGCCCGGCGTGGCGTCGGTGTCCGCGCCGGTTCGCGGCCCCTCGGGCCGGGTCGTCGCGGCGGTATCCATCTCCGGTCCCATCGAGCGACTTTCCCGTCAACCGGGCCGGCTGCACGCCGCCACAGTGGTGGCTGGGGCAAACAAGCTCACCGAGGTGTTGCGCCGGGCGCACCAGGCCCCGGCGAGCTAGCCTTAACCCTGGGATGAACTCGTATGCCGTGCCCGCGCGGCATACGGTCACCCGACGGTCCCGACGCCGGAGGAAACCGATGACTCGTGCCGCCCTCGCGCGACGGTTGGCCGCCGCAGCGGCCCCCGCGCTCGTGCTCGGCGTCCTCGCCGGGTGCGCGACCCCGACGAGCAGCGCCGCCCCGGCCCCGAGCACCGTCGCCGTGACGACGGAGCCGACGGCGACGACGGAACTCACGGCCACGACCGAGCCGACGGCGACCTCGGACCCCACGGAGACCGTGACGCCCCTCGCCCCCCCGTTGCTGGCCGCCGGAGCCCAGGGCGACCAGGTCCGCGAACTGCAGGCCCGGCTCAAGCAACTCAAGTCCTATGCGGCGCCCGTCGACGGCGTGTTCGCGGCGTCGACGACCGACGCGGTCAAGGACTTCCAGAATGACTTCGACCTCGTCGCCACCGGCGCGGTCGACGAGGACATGTGGAAGCTGCTCGTGGCGACGACCGCCACGCCGAGCGCGGAGGAGCTGGCAGGTCACCTCATCGCCGGTCCCGCCCTGCTCAAGAACGGCTCCACCGGCGCTCTCGTGCGCGAACTGCAGGCCCGGCTCAAGCAGCTCGGGCGGTGGTCCGGCGACGTGACGAGCACCTACGGCAGCGCCACTTCGGCCGCCGTCAAGGGCTACCAGAAGAAGCGGGGCCTGCCCGAGACGGGCGAGGTCGACCAGCGGACCAAGGACCGGATCTGGTCGCAGACCCGCAAGCCGACCTCCGACGAGCTCAACAACGTCAAGCCCGCGCCGGCACCCGGACTCACCACCTCCGGGCTCGACCCCCGTTGCCTCACCGGCCGGGTCATCTGCGCGAGCAAGGCCACCGCGTCGATCACCTGGGTGGTCGACGGAGTCCCGCTCCTTCGGCTGGCTGCGCGCTTCGGGCGCGCGAGCCTGCCCACCCGTAACGGCGTCTTCTCGGTCTTCCTCAAGGACGCCAACTTCTTCTCGAAGCTCTACCAGGTGCCCATGCCGCTGTCGATGTTCTTCAGCGGTGGACAGGCCGTCCACTACTCCGCCGACTTCGCCGCCAACGGCCAGAGCATCGGCTCGCACGGTTGTGTGAACACCCGCGACTACGCGAAGACCAAGGCGCTGTTCGACCAGGTCCGCCTGGGCGACCGGGTGGTCGTCTACTGACCTGGCGGGCCGCCGACCCGACCGGTTAGCCGCCGGATGATCGGGCTCGCGCTCCCGGTCGGAGCCGAGGATCAGCCTCGGATCTGCTCGAGTGCCGCCGCGATCCGCGCGCGGGCGTCGGCGGCGACCTCGGCGACCTGCTCGCCCTCGATCATCGAGACCATGAACGCAGGGTCGAGTGCCTGGACGACGGTGGCCCCCGGCCGCTCGCTGCGCACGACCACGTTGCACGGCAGCAGGACGGCCACGGCCGGCTCGGCCTGAAGGGCGGCATAGGCGAGCGGCGGACGACAGGCGCCCAGGATGATCTGGCGAGGCACATCGACGCCCAGCTTGGCCTTGAGGGTCGCGGTGAGGTCGATCTCGGTGAGTACCCCGAAGCCATTGTCCGCCAACGCCTCACGGGTCGCCGCAACGGTCTCGTCGTAGCCTCGCTCGACCTCGACGGTGATCGTGTATTCCATGGTGGGAACTCCTCCTGCCGATGCTGCCGATGCACTCGGATGGGCGGGCACGCACGCGGCCCGCAACGAGGAATGAGTCTTTGCCTGGTAGCCCCGACGGGATTCGAACCCGCGCTACCGCCTTGAGAGGGCGGCGTGCTAGGCCGCTACACAACGGGGCCCTAGCTGTGTCCTCCCGGGGGATCGCCCCGGTGGACACGAGTGGAAACCTTACCGGTCACCGGGGACTTCCACCGAATCGGGCCGTCTCGTCGCCGAACGGACCGGAGCTGGGGTACCAGGACTCGAACCTAGAATTGCGGAACCAGAATCCGACGTGTTGCCAATTACACCATACCCCAACGGGTATCCCCTCCGACCTGGCGCGGGCGGACCCGCGCCGCCCGGAGACGAACCAGCAGCCGAGCATACCCGTCGGGCGGACGGCCCCCCAAATCCTCGCCACCCGACCCCGGGCCGCCGGACCGACGTCCCGGGAAGGTATTCCCTAGACCGTGGCCCGCAGCGCGGCCAGCCGCGCCAGGGTCGAGGTCTTGCCGAGGATCTCCATCGACTCGAAGAGCGGTGGCGAGATCCGTCGTCCCGAGATCGCCGTCCGCAACGGGCCGAATGCGACCTTGGGCTTGACGCCCAGGCCCGTGACGATGGCGGCTCGCAGGTCGGCTTCGATCCGCGCGGCCGTCCAGGCCGACTCCGAGCCGAGGACCCCGACGGCGTGGTCGTCGATGTCGCCGAGCGCACGGATCGCCGCGTCGAGCACGACAGGTGCCTGGGCATCCAACTGGGCGCGGGCGTCGTCGGCGATCTCGACCGCGTCGTCACCGACGAAGAAGGGCCCGACGAGGTCTCCCGCCTCGGTGAGCTTCGCCATCCGCGTCTGGATGAGCCCGGCGATCGCCTTGAGCCGCCCGAGCTCGCCGAGCGACGGGTGACCGGGCAGGATGCCGTCGGCCTCGAGGAAGGGCAGCAGCCGGGAGGTGAACTCACCCAACTCCAGCCGCCGGATCCACACCCCGTTGAGCCAGTCGAGCTTGGCGAGGTTGAAGATCGAGCCGGCCGGGTTGACCTTGTCCCAGGCGAACCGCTCGGCGAACTCCTCGAAGGTGAACACCTCGCGCTCGGTGCCGTCGGCCTCGAGGATCGGCGGGTAACCCTGCAGGGCGAGGAAGTTCACCAGCGCCTCGGGCAGATAGCCCTCCTCGCGGAACCAGGTGAGCCTGGCCCACGGATTGCGCCGCTTGGAGATCTTCGCCTTGTGCTCGTCGCGCAGCAGCGGCATGTGGGCGAACCTCGGCGGCCGCCAACCGAGCCAGCGGTAGAGCAGCAGATGCTTGGGGGTCGAGGAGATCCACTCCTGGCCCCGCACGACGTGGGTGATCCCCATGAGGTGGTCGTCGACGACCACCGCGAGGTGATAGGTGGGGAAGCCGTCGGCCTTGAGGATCACCTGGTCGTCGGGCACCGGGGCGTCGATCCGACCGGCGATGAGGTCGTCGAAGGCGGTCTGCACGTCGTCGGGAATGCGCATCCGCAGGACGGGGGTCGGCGAGAAGCCCGGCAGTGCGGCGCGCTCCTCCTCGGTCTTGCCCAGGCACAGCCGGTCGTAGCCGGGCGGCTGCTTGCGCCGGGTCTGCTCCTCACGCATCCGGGTGAGCCGCTCGGGGGAGCACCAACAGCGGTAGGCGTGGCCCTGCGCGAGCAGCCGATCGGCATACGGCCGATAGGTCTCCAGCCGCTCGGACTGGCGATAGGGCGCACACGGCCCCCCGATGTCGGGGCCCTCGTCCCAGCTCAGCCCGAGCCAGTGGAGGGTGTCGTAGATCTGCTGCTCGCTGCCCGCGTGCAGCCGCGCACGGTCGGTGTCCTCGATCCGCAGGAGGAAGCGTCCCCCTTCCCGGCGCGCGAAGGCGAGGTCGAACATCGCCATGTATGCCGTGCCGACATGCGGATCACCCGTCGGCGACGGTGCGACGCGCAGTCGGACGGCCCCCGGTAGCTTCGTCTCACTCATGGTGGCGCCAGCCTAGCCGTGGCCCGGCGCAACTAGTCTGTCGGCGTGAAGACGAGGATTTCGCTGCCTTCAGTGCCCGAGGTTGGCCTTCGATGAGCGGGGGCCTGGCCGCCCTGCTCGACGACATCGCCGCGATCGCCAAGCTCGCGGCCGCCTCGCTCGACGACGTGGGGGCCGCCGCCGGACGGGCGAGCGCCAAGGCCGCCGGCGTGGTCGTCGACGACACCGCCGTCACCCCACGCTATGTCACCGGCTTCACCCCGGACCGCGAGCTGCCGATCATCAAACGGATCGCTGTCGGCTCGATCCGCAACAAGCTGCTGTTCATCCTGCCGGCGATCATGCTGCTCTCCCAGTTCCTCCCCTGGGCCCTCACCCCGCTGCTCATGGTCGGCGGGGCCTACCTGAGCTTCGAGGGTGCGGAGAAGCTGTGGGAGAAGGTGAGCGGCCACGACGCCGGCGAGGAGGAACCCGTCCTCGTGCAGGGGGGCGACCACGAGCAGACGATGGTGGCCGGCGCGATCCGCACCGACTTCATCCTCTCCACCGAGATCATGGTCATCGCCCTCGCCGAGGTGGCGAGCGAGCCCTTCCTCTCGCGCCTGGTCATCCTCGTGGTCGTCGCCCTCGCCATCACGGTGGGCGTCTACGGGGTGGTCGCCGTCATCGTGAAGATGGACGACGTCGGACTGCACCTGAGCGAGCGGCCGATGGGTGCCGTCCGCGCCGTCGGCCGCGGACTCGTGGCCGCGATGCCCGTGCTCCTGCGTTGGCTCGCGGTCGTCGGCACCATCGCGATGCTGTGGGTCGGGGGGCACATCCTGCTCGTCGGCGCGGACACCCTCGGCTGGCACTGGCCCTACGGCGTGGTCCACCACGCCGAAGAAGCCGTCGCCGCCGGTGCACCCTTCGCGGCGGGGGCCCTTGCCTGGCTCACCAACACCCTCGGCTCGGCGATCGCCGGCGTGCTCGTCGGCGCGGTCCTCGTCGCCCTGGCGCACCTGCTCCCCCGCCGCGGCCATCGCGCACCTGGTGTCACACAGGGTGCCGAGGACCATTGAGCGGGCTCGCCGTGCCCGTGCCTCGCGTCTCGGCGCTCGCAGTCATCCGGCGCCCCGGAACGGGAGCCCTGTTCGTCAACGAGTTCCACGACCCGGTCCGGCGGCTCACCTTCCACCGACCGTGCGGCGGTGGCGTCGAATGGCGGGAGACGGCCGCCGACGCGCTGGCCCGGGAGTTCGCCGAGGAGTTCGGCCTGGGCCTGGTGATCGGGCCCCGGCTCGCCGTCGTGGAGAACATCTTCACGCACGCCGGTCGGCCGGGCCACGAGGTGCTCTTCCTCTTCTCGGCCCAGTTCGCCGACCCGGCGGCA
The DNA here is from genome assembly GCA_029552065.1 of Actinomycetes bacterium. GTDB lineage: Bacteria > Actinomycetota > Actinomycetes > Actinomycetales > Dermatophilaceae > Phosphoribacter. The sequence continues at coordinate 23,593 of JAKPEG010000223.1, read as the reverse complement.
TACCTCGCCGAACGGCGGGACTGCCTCGACCAGCCGGGGGAATACGCCGTGTGGCGTGACCCGGCGCTCGGCCACGCCGACCTGCCGCTGTTCCCGGAAGGTCTGGCCGAGTTGCTCGAGCGGTGAGCGACCTCCGGTCGACGGGCGAGTCCCTCAGCGCCGCACGAACGGGTTGTCCAGGACCCCGATTCCCTCGATCTCCACCGAGACCCGCTGCCCCGGGCGGACCGGACCGACCCCGGCCGGGGTCCCGGTGAGTATGACGTCCCCGGGCAACAGGGTGAAGTGGGCCGAGGCGAAGGAGACCAGCCGGGCCACCCCGTGGACGAGATCGGCCGTCGTGCCGTCCTGGACCACCTCACCGTCCAGGCGGGTGACGAGCCGCAGCGCCGACGGGTCGAGGTCGGTGACCACCCACGGGCCCAGCGGCTTGGAGGTGTCGAAGCCTTTGGCCCGCGCCCACTGCCCGTCGTTGCGCTGCCAGGTGCGCTCGGAGACGTCGTCGGCGCAGGTGTAACCCCACACGCAGCCGAGCGCCTCCTCCTCTCGCACGTCCTTGCAGATCCGTCCGATGACCACCGCGAGTTCGCCCTCGTAGTCGACCGTCGCGCTGCCTCGGGGGAGCACCACGGGATCGCCTGGCCCGACGACCGCGGTGTTGGGCACGAGGAACATCATCGGCTCGGGCGGCACCTCGTTGCCGAACTCCTGTGCATGCGCGGCGTAGTTCCGCCCAATTCCGATGATCTTGCTGCGCGGCAACACCGGCGCGAGCAGGCGCACGTCCGGGAGTGGGATCGGCGCGACCCCGGCCGGCAGGACACCGACGTAGAGCGGGTCGCCCGTGAGGGGGTGGATTACCGCACCTTCGCCGTCGGCGCCCGGCTCACCCTCGACGATCCCGTATGCCGGGTCGTCGCCCAGCGTGTATCTCGCGATCCGCATCGGACCACCCTAGCCGCGCGCCGGGCGGACCCGACCGATGCGTGTGGGAGGGGGCTGCGGCATACTGCGGTTCACAGCCGCATCCCCCGCGGCCCGGCCACCGGAGCGACCCATGAGCGCGTTTTCCCTCTACCTCTCCCTCGACGGAGTCACCGGCGAGTCCACCGCGATCGGGCACGAAGGCGAGGTCGAGCTCACGTCCTGGCGACTGAGTGTGAGCGCCGGCTCGGTGTCCGGCGGCGGCGCGGGCGGGCGTGCCCGCTGGGACGAGATCGTCACGACGATGCCCACGACCGCAGCGCTTCCCCAGCTGCTCAGGCTGTGCGCCGCGGGCCGACGCGGGAAGACCGCACGGCTGTTCGCCGAGTCGTTCGGCGGCGATGCGGCCTTCACCTGGTTGCGGATCACCCTCAGCGATGTCGTGGTCACCCACGTGACGAGTTCGGCCAGTTCACCGGACGACTCGGCTGAGGACCAGGTGGGATTGGGCTTCGGTGCCATCAAGGTCGAGAAGTTCAGCCAGGGCCCGGACGGCAGTGTGGGCGATCCCGTGGTCTTCGCCTGGGATGTCGTCCGCAACCGCGGTCTCGAGGAGCCCCAGCCGTCCAAGAAGGAACGCAAGGCGGCCAGGCGGGCCCGTGTCGCCGAGGCCGCAGAGGCCGCGGCCGCGGCCGGGCTCGGGAGCTGACGGCCCCGCTCACTCCGCCAGCAGGGTCGTGCACGCGTCGACGAGCCGGCCACGCAGCTGGGCCGCGCGGGCGGCATACTCGCGCTGCAGCCCGACGTAGCTGGCCCTACCCTCCGGAGTCTCCACCGGGATCGGCTCGAGCCCGAGCCGGGCGACGTCATAGGGCGAGGCGCGCATGTCGAGCCGACGCAGCTCGAAGGCCAGCTCGAAGCAGTCGCCGACGAGTTCGCTGGCCACGCCGGGCGCGAGCTTCATCGACCACTTGAACAGGTCCATGCCCGCGTGCAGGCACCCGGGTTGGTCGAGTTCGACCTGGGTCGCCCGCGTGGGCTGCCAAGCATTACGCGGCCGCGCGTCCTGCGTGAAGAAGCGGAAGGCGTCGAAGTGGCTGCAGCGCAAAGGATTCGCCTCGACCACGGCATCGGTGCCGGCTGAGCCGAGCCGCAGCCCCAGGCCGTGGTGGCGCACCTGGTCTGCCGGCAGCCGATAGACCATGGCCCACTCGTGGAGACCGAAACAGCCGAGCTGTGCGGGCCGGCCCGCCGTGCGGTCGAGCAGGTCACGGACGAAGCGCACCGTGTCGCCGCGCGCCCCCAGGTATGCCGCGTGGTCGAGTTCGAGATGGGCGCCCACCACTCGGTAGTGCCGCCACCCGGACCGCTCGGTGGCGGCCCCTGCAGCGAGCCGGACCCCGGGACCGGGATGCCAGCGCCGGATCGCCGCGGGCGCGAACGGGTAGTAGGTGAACAGGAAGTCCTCGACCGGATGCCGCTGTCCGCTCGCCCGGCGCAGCCGATGCCCGGCAGTGAGCCGGTCGATCCGGGCGGCGTGCGCCGATTCCCGCGACCGCCACACCGATGCGTCGAGCAGCGTCCGTCCCGCCGGTGCGACTTCTCCGGCGCCCGTCGGGCTCGACACGGGCGTCAACGCCAGTAGCTCGCCCGTCCGGCGCCCACCGAGCCCCCGCCAGAGGTCCGGAGGGTCACCTCGAGCAGCGGCAGGCTGCGGCCGGGGATCGCCCGTGACAGCCGCTCCCCCACCTCGACCGCCCCGAGGCGAAGGTAGAAAGTGAGCGAGTGCGGGTCGGCCTCGATGAGCATCCGACGGTAACCCTGGGCGACGGCGCGGGCGCGGGCGTCCTCGTAGAGGACCCGGCCGAGGCCGGTCCCGATGAACTGCGGATCGACGAAGAGCATGTCGAGTTCGGCCACCGCCGACTCGGGCTCGGTGCCGGCGGATCGGCCGCGTGTGGGGCCGAGCAGGTGGAAGCCGCCGATCTCGCCGTCGACCTGGGCGACGACGGCGCCCGCGGCCTGGTCCTCGGTGAGGGTGAGCTCGGGGGTCACCGCCGCCATGAACGACGCGCTATAGCCCCAGAATGCCTTGCTCCGCAGCGCGAGCGCCGAGAGCGCCGCCGCCTCCTCGGGGCGTCCGGCACGCAGGGCCAGCTCGGCCACGGTCAGGGGGGTATGCCGCGCCGTGGCGGCACTGTGGTCGGTGAGCGAGCCGGTCATCGCGCCGGCACCCCCTGGCGGGTGAGGCCGTAGGTGATCCCGTCGACGAGGGCCCGCCACGAGGCCTCGACGATGTTGGGAGCCACCCCGACGGTCTGCCAGGTCGTCGTGCCGTCCGCGGTCTCGATGAGCACGCGCGTGACCGCCCCGGTGCCGTGCGAGGTCTCGAGGATGCGGACCTTGAAGTCGACGAGTTCGAGCCGGTCCAGTTCGGGGTAGACCGAGGACAGGGCCACCCGCAGTGCGTGGTCGAGGGCGTTGACCGGGCCGTTGCCCTCGCCCGTGGCCACCTGCCTGCGCCCCCCGGCGACGAGCTTCACCGTCGCCTCGGACGTGGCCTCGCCACCCTCCCGGGCGTCGGTGATGACCCGCCAGGACTCGACGTCGAAGTAGCTGATCCCGCGGCCGAGGTGGCGCCGCAGGAGCAACTCGAAGGAGGCGTCGGCCGCGTCGAAGGTCCAGCCCCGGGACTCCAGGTCCTTGACCTCGGCCAGCACCGCGACGACGAGTTCGGAGTCCTGGCTGAGGTCGACCCCCATCTCACGGGCCTTGAGTTCGATGCTCGCCCGTCCGGCCATGTCCGACACGAGGGTGCGCATCGAGTTGCCGACGGCGGCGGGGTCGGTGTGCTGGTAGAGGTCGGGGTCGACCTTGAGGGCGCTCGCGTGCAGGCCGGCCTTGTGGGCGAAGGCGCTCGCGCCGGTATAGGGCTGGCGGCTGTAGGGCGGCACGTTGGTCACCTCGCTGATCGCGTGCGAGATGCGGGTCGCCTCGCGCAACCGCTCCGGTTCGAGCAGGGGTAGGCCACGCTTGATCTGCAGGTTGGACACGACGGTGAGGATGTTGGCGTTGCCGGTGCGCTCGCCGTAGCCGTTGATCGTGCCCTGGACGTGGGTGGCCCCGGCGTCGACGGCCGCCATCGAGTTGGCGACCGCGCAGCCGGTGTCGTTGTGGCAGTGGATGCCCAGGCGGGCCGCGGTCGAGTCGAGGACGTCGCGCACGACGTCGGCGACCTCGCTCGGCAACATGCCGCCGTTGGTGTCGCAGAGGGCGACGACTTCGGCGCCGGCTTCGGCCGCCACCCGGACGCACTCGAGGGCGTAGTCGCGGTCGGCGCGGTAGCCATCGAAGAAGTGCTCGGCGTCGAGGAAGACCCGTCGCCCCTCGCCGCGCAGGAAGCTCACCGTGTCGCGGATCATGGCGAGGTTCTCCGGCAGCGTGGTGCGCAGTGCCTGCTCGACGTGGCGGACGTGCGACTTCGCCACGAGGGTGACGACCGGCGCCCCGGAGTCGACCAACGCCCGCACGAGCGGGTCGGCGGCCGCCGTGGACCCGGCCCGTCGGGTCGCGCCGAAGGCCGCGAGCGTCGCATTGCGCAGGCTCAGCTCACGCTGGGCCCGGGCGAAGAACTCGGTGTCCTTGGGGTTGGCGCCCGGCCAGCCGCCCTCGATGAAGCCCACCCCGAGTTCGTCGAGCTGGCGGGCGATCGCCAGCTTGTCGGCCACGGAGAGGTTGAGCCCCTCCTGCTGTGCGCCGTCGCGCAGGGTGGTGTCGTAGACGTGCAGCCCGGGCGGGCTGGCCAACTGGGACATGGTGATCGATCGCTTTCGGCTGTCGTGGTCTGCCCTCTGCCTGTCGCTGTCGGCCGGCGGGGGTGGTGCCGGACCAACAAAAAGACCCCCCGGGTGCGGGAGGTCTGCGCGACGAGGCGGTGCGTCTCGTCGCGCTCAGGTAATGACGAGGGTGCGCGGCAGGTCCTGCCGGGCAACGCGAGTGGTAAGGGTCACGGCATACAGGGTGCCACCGGACCCGGCATCTGTGAGGGACATCTCGCGATTCGGGACGCGCGTGTCGTATGCCGGCCCGCCGAGCACCCGGACGAGGCCGGTCAGCGCGCGGATTCCAGGAGGCGCTCCACGACGATCGCGACCCCGTCCTCGTCGTTGCTCGGACACACCTCGTCGACGATGGCCAGGACCTCGGGGTGGGCGTTGGCGACCGCGATCGCCCGCCCCGCCCACCGCAGCATCGGCAGGTCGTTGGGCATGTCGCCGAAGGCCCAGACCTGCGCGGCATCGATGCCGCGCGCCGCCGCCCAGCGCGCGAGCCCCACCGCCTTGGTCACCCCGCGGGCGTTGATCTCGGCCAGCCCACCGACGCCCGAGAAGGCGACGTGCGCCCGCTCCCCCACAATCGCCGTGACGGTGTCGAGGAAGTCCTCGTCGGGAATCCCCGGCGCGAGCGCGAGCAGTTTGCCGACCGGCTCGGGGCCGCGCTCCTCGACCGCGGCGATCACCGCACCCTCGGGGACCGGGTGCTCCGCGGGGGTGGGAAAACCCGGTTCGATCAGCGGGCCGCTCACCCGCTCGGCCGCGAACCAGATCCCCGGTATGCCGCCGCGCAGCTCCCGCACGAGGGTGTCGAGCACCTCGTCGGGCAATCCGTGTGCGGCGACCACCCGTCGACGGGGCACGTCGTAGACGAAGGCGCCGTTGCCGCACACCGCGATGCCATGCTCCCCCACGACCTGGGCGAGATCGTGCATCCAGCGGGGCGGCCGTGCGGTGACCAGGACGGTCTCGACCCCGACCCGCGGCAGCGCCGCCCACACCGCCGCCGTGCGTGGACTCACCGCGCCGTCGGAGCGCAGGAGGGTGCCGTCGAGGTCGCTGGCGACCAGCCGCGGGCGCCGCGCTCCCCAGCCGGACGGCATACCGCTGCGCCGTCAGGCCAGCCGGGTGAGCCAGCCGTGGGTGTCCTCGGCCCGGCCGTATTGGATGTCGAGCAGCCCACGACGGATCGTGCTGGTCACCTCGCCGATGGCCGGCCCGTCGCCGCGGTGGTCGACCGAGCCGCCGTCCCAGCGCAGTTCGCCGACCGGGGTGACGACCGCGGCGGTGCCGCACGCGAAGATCTCGGTGATCTCCCCGCTGCGTGCCGAGTCCTTCCACTCCTCGATCTCGATCCGCCGCTCCTGCGGCTCCAGACCGAGTTCCTTGGCCAGCTCGAGGATCGAGCTGCGGGTGACACCTTCGAGGATCGTGCCGGTGAGCTCGGGGGTGACGAGCTTGCCGTCGCGGGTGACGAAGAAGAGGTTCATGCCGCCCAGCTCCTCGATATAGGAGTGGGTCGCCGAATCGAGGAAGACCGCCTGGTCACAGCCGTGCTGGTTGCCCTCGAGCTGCCCCGCGAGGCTCGAGGCATAGTTGCCGCCGCACTTGGCCGCACCCGTCCCCCCCTCGCCGGCCCGGGCGTAGTTGCTCGAGATCCACAGGGTGACCGGCTTGAGGCCGCCACTGAAGTAGGCACCCGCGGGCGAGGCGATCACGGCATAGGTGACGACCGAGGCGGGCCGGACGCCGAGGAATGCCTCAGAGGCGAACATGAACGGGCGCAGGTAGAGGCTCGTCTCACCCGTGCCGGCCGCCGGCACCCACGCCTGGTCGATCCCGACGAGCGCCTTGAGCGAGCCCACGAAGTCGTCGACCGACAGCTCGGGCAGGGCCAGCCGCCGACAGCTGCGCTGGAGCCGCTGCGCGTTGGCCTCGGGCCGGAAGCTCCAGATCGAGCCGTCGTCGTGCCGGTATGCCTTGAGCCCCTCGAAGACCTCCTGGGCGTAGTGCAGGACCGCGGCGGCCGGGCTCAGCGACAACGGGCCGAAGGCACGCACCTGGGCGTCATGCCAGCCCTGCCCGCTCGACCACGTGGCGAGGGCCATGTGGTCGGTGAACACCTTGCCGAAACCGGGGTCCGCGAGCAGCCGCTCACGCTCGGCCGCCGCCAGGGGGTGGTCGCTCGGGTTCACCGCGAAGGTCAGTTCTGTGGTCGTGTGCGTCATCGTCGACTCCGTTTGCCCTTCGGTATGCCGTTCACCACGTCGTGTGGTGTGCCGTGAGCGCGGCGCTCGTCCGGCCACCCGGTGCTCCGCCGAACTCCTCCTGGGAAGGTTAGCCCCTCCGGCGACGCCCGGCGGTCCTCGTCCGGGTCGCTCGGGCCGCCCGAACGGGCGGAATTGCCCGAATGGATGCGCGGGGCGGCGGTGAGGGGTTACCGTGGACAGCGGACCCGGGGGGGTCGGTTCGGCGCCACACAGGGAGGATCGGGCGTCATGGGTTTGCGTGCGAGGTTGGGCGGTCGGCACGGCCGCTACGCCGTCGGCGGAGGCGGTCTGCCCGGTTCGGCCTGGGCGACCGCGATCCTCGGTGCCGTCGCGATCGTCGCGGCCGTCCCCGCGCTGCGGGCCACCGCAGTCCCCACCTCCCCCGTGGCGGCGTCCGTCGCCCCCGAGGTGGGGACGACCACGCCCGAGTCCACCGCCCCCGAGGCGACGCGAGCGGTCGACGCGGACCCCGAATTCGTCCACCAGGACGCGATCGCGGTCGCGATGGCACGGGCCGCGACCGCCGCGCGGGAGGCCGCCGAACTGGCCGTCCTCGCCCAGATGCCCGACGTGGGCTCGGTCCCCACGGCCAGCGCCGACCCGGCGGTCGTCCTGTCCTCGGGTTTCGTCCGGCCGTCCCCGGGGCCGATCACCTCGACCTTCGGTCCGCGTTTCCACCCCATCCTGCATGTGTGGAAGCTGCACACCGGCACCGACATCGGCGCCGCATGCGGGACGCCGGTCAAGGCCGCGAAGTCCGGCACGGTCGAGTTCGCCGGCGGTGCGGCCGGCTACGGAAACCGGGTCGTCCTGCGGCACTCCGCCACTCTGGCGACGACCTACAACCACCTGCAGTCCTATGCCGCCGTGGCCGGGCTCAAGGTCCAGCAGGGACAGATCATCGGCTGGGTGGGGACGACCGGCTTCTCCACCGGCTGCCACCTGCACTTCGAGGTCATGGTGGGTGGTGTCTTCGTCGACCCCAACCCCTTCCTCGACCTCGCACCCGCTCCCAAGGTGACCATCCCGCCGGCCGTGGCTCCCACGAGCCAGGCCACGCAGAGCCCCACCGCCATCCCGCAGCTCCCCGACTCCTCGACGTCACCCACGATCACGGCGAGCACCCCGGCGTCGACGACACCGTCGTCCACGACGACGGCCCCCCAGCCGACCTCGAGCACGCCCCCGCCGACGACTGCCACGGAGACCAGCTCGACCTCGGCCACCACGTCGACCAGTTCGACCACGCAGGCCGACCCGACGACGAGCACGACGTCGGACGCTCCGACCGCGACCGCGACCGCCACGGCCACGGCCACAGCCACCGAGCCCTGACCCGGCGCGGGTCGTGACGCGGCTCAGCGGCGCGGCTCAGCCGACGCGGGCGGCGATCGCGTCGCCGACAGCGCTCGTCGTGCGCGGCGCCGAGCCACGCTCGGCGAGGTCCGCGGCCACGGCTGCCTCGACCCGGCCCGCCGCCCCCGTGAGACCCACGTGGTCGAGCAGCATGGCGACCGAGAGGATCGTCGCGGTCGGGTCGGCCTTGCCCTGACCGGCAATGTCGGGGGCCGAGCCGTGGACCGGCTCGAACATGCTCGGGGTGGTGCGTGCCGGGTTGACGTTCCCGCTGGCAGCCAGGCCGATGCCCCCGGCCACGGCGGCCGCGATATCGGTGATGATGTCGCCGAAGAGGTTGTCCGTGACGATCACGTCGAACCGCCCTGGGTCGGTGACCAGGAAGATCGTCGCCGCGTCGACGTGCTGATAGGCGGTCTGCACGTCGGGGAAGTCGGCGGCGACGGCCTCGACGGTGCGGCGCCACAGGTGCCCCGCGAAGGTGAGCACGTTGTGCTTGTGGACGAGGGTGAGGTGCTTGCGCGGCCGGGCCGCCGCGCGGGCGAAGGCGTCGCGCACGACCCGCTCGACACCGAAGCGGGTGTTCACGCTCACCTCGGTGGCGACCTCGTGCGGCGTCCCCGTGCGCAGCAGCCCGCCGTTGCCGACGTAGGGGCCCTCGGTGCCCTCCCGGACCACGACGAAGTCGATGCCCTGGGGGGCGACGGAGGCGACGTCCAGGGGACTCTGCACGCCCGGGTAGAGCTTCGCCGGGCGCAGGTTGACGAAGTGGTCGAGGGCGAACCGGATCGGAAGCAGCACCCCACGCTCGAGCACGCCACTGGGCACCGAGGGGTCGCCGATGGCGCCGAGGAGGATGGCATCGTGTCCGCGCAGCTCGGCGAGGACCGAGTCGGGCAGGGTCTCGCCGGTCGCGTGCCACCGGCGGGCGCCCAGGTCGTAGTCGGTCGTGCTCACCGAGACGGTGGAGCCGACGGCTGCGTTGAGCACCTTGAGGCCCTCGGCCACGACCTCCGGGCCGATCCCGTCACCACCGATGACGGCGAGGGAGAGACGCTCGGGCTGCGGGACTGCGGTGGTCGACATGGTCGGCAAGCGTAGGCAGGCGTCTCGGTGAGTGGATCACACGTCCCACATCGCGAGCGGAGCCGCGCACGCGGCATACCCTGCCCGTATGCCGCGTGCGCGGGGCCGGCTCAGAGGTTGACGACCGCCGTGTGCGTGGCGCCGATGGCCGTCCCGATCGTCGCGACGATCTCGTGGGTGATCTCACTGTCCACGGTGAGGATCATGAGTGCCGAGCCCGCAGCCCCCTGGGATCCCTGGGACAGCGAGCGGGCCACCTGCATGCCACCGATGTTGATCCCGGTCTCGCCGAGGATGCTGCCGACCTGGCCGATGATGCCCGGGCGGTCGGGATAGGTGAAGACGGCCATGTGGTCGCTGAGCGGCACCTCGAGGTCGAAGCCGTTGATCCCGACGATCTTCTCGATCATCCGAGGGCCGGTGAGCGTCCCCGCCACCGAGAACTCGGTGCCGTCCTTGAGCGACCCGCGCAGCACCGTGACGTTGCGGAAGTCGCCGCTCGCCGGGTCGGTCGTGAGCGTGACGCCCACCCCGCGGGCCTGGGCGATCACCGGGGCGTTGACATAGGAGACCTGCTCCTCGACGACGTCGAGGAAGAGCCCCTTGAGGGCGGACAGCTGCCACACGCTCACGTCGTGCTCGGTGATCTCCCCGCTCACCTCGAGGTGCAGGTGGAGCGGGACGCCGCCGGCGACCTGGGTGAACACCCGGCCGAGCTTCTCGACGAGGGCGAGGCCGGGACGGACCTCCTCGACGATGACCCCGCCGGAGACGTTGACCGCGTCGGGCACGATGTCGCCGGCAAGCGCGAGGCGGACCGAACGGGCCACCGAGACACCGGCCTTCTCCTGGGCCTCGTCGGTGGAGGCTCCGAGGTGGGGGGTGACGACGCAGCGTTCGAAGGCGAACAGCGGCGAGTCCGTGCACGGCTCCTTGGCGAAGACGTCGAGCCCCGCCCCGGCGACCCGGCCCTCGCGCAGGGCGTCGGCGAGGGCGGACTCGTCGACGATGCCGCCGCGGGCCGCGTTGACGATGTGGACGGTCGGCTTCACCTTGGCCAGAGCCGCCGCACCGATGAGGCCGATCGTCTCCTTCGTCTTGGGCAGGTGCACGGTGATGAAGTCGGAGATCTCGAGCAACTCGTCGAGCTCGACGAGTCGGGCACCCAGCTGGGCTGCCTTCGCCGGGGTGGTGTAAGGGTCGTAGGCGACGATCTGCATTCCGAAGGCACGCAGCCGTTCGGCGACGAGCGCGCCGATCCGGCCGAGCCCGACGACGCCGACCGTCTTGTCGAGCAGTTCCACGCCGCCGTAGGCGCTGCGCTTCCACTTGCCGCCCTTGAGGGCCTCGTTGGCCGGGGCGATGTTGCGGGCCGAGGCGAGCAGCAGGCCGACAGCGAGCTCGGCCGCCGAGGTGATGTTGGAGGTCGGTGCGTTGACGACCATGACGCCGGCGGTGGTGGCCGCGGGCACGTCGACGTTGTCCAGACCCACCCCGGCCCGCGCGATGACCTTGAGCGCCTTGGCCGCCCCGATCGCCTCCGCGTCCATCTGGGTGGCCGAGCGGATGAGCACGGCGTCGGCGTCGGCGAGCGCCGGCAGGAGGGCTGCGCGGTCGGCCCCGTCGCAGTGACGGATCTCGAAGTCGGGCCCGAGGGCCTCGAGGGTTGCGGGAGAGAGTTCCTCGGCGATGAGGACCACGGGCTTGGTCACGAGAGGATGTCCTTCGATGGGGCCCGGCTCACGCGGAGTCGCCGGGCAGGCGTGCGCTGACCACGACGGTGTGCGTCCCGAGTCTATGGCTGGGTGCCCGGTGGACTGCGGACCGCCCGCCTGTCGAACTCCTCACTACGCGGGCTCGTCGGGCCGTTCGCCCGCGGGCACTGCCGGGCTCGTCGGATGCGGTGAGCTAGTCGGATGCGGTGAGCTCGTCGCGCAGCTGGTACTTGAGCACCTGGCCGGTCGCGTTGCGCGGCAACGCGTCGACGATGTGCAGCCGTTGCGGCAGCTTGTAGCGCGCAGGGACTGCGCGGCATACGTGCGCGGGCGACGAGGAAGATCGCGGCCGGCGCGGTCTCGGTGAGGCCGTGGCCCTGCAGGACCCCGATCCCCCGGTCGGCGAAGGTGCGCAGCAGAGGTTCGGGCGCCGGGGCCCCGCCGCAGACTGCCATCCGCACGGTCGAGAGGTCGGCGTCGGCGAAGCCGGGAAGCTGGCTCATCGCGATGAACATCGCCGGCCCGCGACGAGCACGCTCGCGCCCGCGATGAAGGCGAGCCCGGGACCGGCCGTCCGGAAGTTCAGCGGCACGCAGACGGCGCCGAGGCGGTGATGTCGGGCGTCGTCACGCGGGCCTGCTCAGGTGCCGGTGGCGGGCCGGGGGACGGCGGCGAGTCGACGCGGCGGCTTCGAGCCACGGCTCGCCGCGGGCACGCCGGTGCCGCGGGCGGCCTCGCGCTCGCGGACCTTCGCGGCCGCTTCCATCGTCTCGGCGAGCGACTCACGCATGAAGTCGACGAGCGGTGCGATGTCACCGACCTGCTGGGGGTTGCCCATGAAGCCGAAGCACACCCGGTCGGTGTAGCTCTGCAGGGTGATGTTGATGCCGCCACCGACCGAGAGGAAGGACGCCGGCCAGTAGCCCTTGATCTTCACCCCGTCCAAGACGATGGGCTCGACCGGGCCCTTCACGTTGGAGATGACGACGTTGTTGGGGCCCTTGGACACCTTGTCCGGCAGCTTCACCATGAGCCGCATCGCGGTGTTGAACATCGCAGCCGGGATGAACTGACTCGCCTCGCGCAAGAGGGTCGTCGGCATCGCGTCGAAGCTGCCCTTGGCCGCGCGGACCGATGCCTTGGCGGCGCGCACCCGGGCGACGGGGTCGTCGAGGTGGGTCGGCAGTTCGGTGAAGATCATCGAGACGAAGTTTGCCCACTGGAGCGTCTCGTCCTTGCCGCGGATGGTCACGGGGACGCTCACGATGAGCGGCTTGTCGGCCGGTATGCCGCGCGAGCGTAGGTAGCGGCGCAGGGCACCGGCCGACACCCCGAGGACCACGTCGTTGATCGTGCCGCCGAGGGCCTTGCCGGCCTCGCGGAAGTCGGCGAGCGCGAGGTCGTCGAAGGCGAAGATCCGCTCCGAGCCGACCCGACCGTTGAACGGCGTGCTGGGCGGGTCGAGGACCGGCAGGAAGGGCTCGATCGGGGCGATTCCCGCGGCGCGCAGCCGTTCGTTGAGCAGGCGCTTGGCCGGTGCCGCGAACGGGCCTGGGAGCAGCAGCCGCAATGGCATGGCGACGGGGGCGAGCAGCCCGTGCTTCTTCACCTCGTCGAGCTGCCACTGCAGGTAGTGCAGGACGAGCATGGACAGTTGACTGGGCTTGTTGGCCAGGCCCGCGAGCTCCCGGACGAGCATCTCGGGACGACCCCACCGCGGCTCGTGGTGCTCGGATCCGGGGTCGAGCACGAGCGGCTGGGTCGGCTTGTCCGAAAGGGCATCCCAGAGCACGGGCATCGAACCACCGTCGATGACCAGGTGGTGGATCCGCAGCAGATGGGCCACCGACCCGTCCTCGAGTCCCTCGATGACCGTGTAGTCCCACGGCGGCAGGTCCGGGTCGAGCGACGAACTCATGATCCGCGAGACCTCGTCGGCCAACTGGGCCTGCATGCCGGGGAACGGCAGCCGGACCGTGCGCACGTGCTTGAGCAGGTCGATCCGGTCGGCGCGACCGAGGTAGTCGTGCTCCAGCCCCAGCGGGACCTTCACCACCCTCCGGTGCAGTGGCGGCAGGTAGGGCAGCCGTTCGCCGATCCGGGCGCGCACGAACGCCGCGTCCGCGTGCGGGCGACCGTCGGTGGGCGGCTCGAACCGGATGAGGGCGCCGAGCATCCCGTTGGTCGTCTCGGTGTCGAGCGAGGAGAACATCACGTCCAGCGCGGTGAGCTGTTGCATGGATGGCCTTCCGGGCGGCGGAGATTGTAAGCTGCCTGACAGCCTAGGTCGGGCGCGGGAGCGTGGACAAGAGATCCGACTGTGGCCCGTCGCTCAGCGGAAACGGAGCGCGCGGAGTCGGCTCCAGGCGTGGACCGGGCGCCTCACGGTGTCGACGCATGCATCCGGCCGAGCACGCGATCGAGCAGCGAGAGCAGGAGCCGCTGCTCCTGCTCGTCGAGAGCGCCGAACCACACCTGCTCGAGCTCGTTCTGCTCTCCGATCGCCTCCTCGATCGCCCGCCTGCCGGTCGACGTGAGGCGAACCGATACGAGACGCCGGTCTGTCGTCGAGGTCTGCTTACGAGTGATGAGCCCGGCGCTCTCCAGCGTGCCGAGCACGGTCGAGGTGGTCTGGCGGCTCACCCCGGCCCACCGCGCGAGGTCACGCGCCTCGACCGGCTCGAGCAGCCAGATCATGAACATCACCCGGAAGCCGCTGTAGGTCCAGCCGTGCGGTCGATGGACCAACCGCTCGCACAGGTGCTGATGGGTGGCCGACATTCGGTTGAGCAGGAGGGTGAAGGCGACCGATGGGCCGTCGATCTCGGGTCGGCGTTCCTTGGTCCTGGCGACGGCCGTTGCTCGGAACTCGGCGCCCGGCGAACCCGCGTCGGTCGTGTCCGGGTCGGGGGTAGGCACGGCGGCCGCCCTTGTGGACCTCATGACCCCTCCCCTGCTGTCCGATGTCGTCTGCTGCGATCTGCTGCCGCCTCGGTTGCCGGACACGATACCCAGGTCGGACCCGACCTACGTCAGCACGATCCCTCACCCCGACGTTCCGCCTCGCGATCGGCCGCAGAGGTGGGCGGCACGGCATACGGCGGGGTGCGGATCAACCGCATGCGGGTCCACCGGGTGGCGAAGACGATGACGGCGATGCCGGCGACGGCCACGAGGATCCACCACCACGGCGAGCCACCGACCCACGCCTCGAACACGGCGAAGCCGATCGTCGAATAGATGCCGGCCCAGGCGAGGGCGCCGACGACGGCACCGGCCTGGTAGGCCCACAACGGCATGCGCAGCACGCCGGCGGCAAGGTTGACCGCCGTCTGCACGCCGACCGTGAGGAAGGAGAGGGCGACCGCAGGAGCACCGAACCGGGCGACGACCGTCTCGGCCCGGGCCACGAGCGGCCCGTCGAGCCGGCGCCGGACACCCGTGTGTTCACCTCCACGACGCGCCCCACGACCGAGCCAGTAGGTCGCATTGGCTCGCACGAGTGCGCCGAGGAAGAAGAACGCGTACGTGAACGCGAACGGCCACTCCTGCACCGGGAAACCCTACCCCGTATGCCGCCCGCCCACCGGCGGCTTCGTCACCGAGCGGCCTGGATTGCTCGGCTCCTCGCCACTCGCTCGTACCTCGCTCGCGGCTTCGTCACCGAGCGGACTCGATTGCTCGGCTCCTCACCACTCGCTCGTACCTCGCTCGCGGCTTCGTCACCGAGCGGACTCGATTGCTCGGTTCCTCGCCACTCGCTCGTACCTCGCTCGCGGCTTCGTCACCGAGCGGCAGAACCCTCCGTGTAGTCGCTGTCCGTGTCCCGGATCCAGCTCATCAGCTTGCGCAGCTCGCGCCCGGTCGCCTCGATCGGGTGCTGGGCGCCCTTGGCGCGCAGCGCCTTGAACTCCGGTGCCCCGGCGTCCTGGTCGGCGATGAACCGGCTCGCGAACGCGCCCGACTGGATGTCGGCGAGGACGGCCTTCATGTTGTCCTTCACGTGCGGGTCGATGACCCGGGGACCGGACACGTAGTCGCCGTATTCCGCGGTGTCGGACACCGACCAGCGCTGCTTGGCGATCCCGCCCTCGACCATGAGGTCGACGATGAGCTTGAGCTCGTGCAGGCACTCGAAGTAGGCGACCTCCGGCTGGTAGCCGGCCTCGACGAGGGTTTCGAAGCCGTACATCACCAGCTGGCTCGCCCCGCCGCACAGCACCGCCTGCTCGCCGAACAGGTCGGTCTCGCACTCCTCGGTGAAGGTCGTCGTGATGCCGCCCGCGCGCAGGCCGCCGATCGCCTTGGCATAGGACTTGGCCAGGTCCCATGCCCTGCCGCTCGCGTCCTGCTCGACGCACACGAGGACCGGCACGCCCCGGCCGTCGGTGAACTCGCGCCGCACGAGGTGGCCGGGGCCCTTGGGGGCGACCATGACGACGTCGGAGCCCGGCTCCGGCGTGATGTAGCCGAAGCGGATGTTGAAGCCGTGCCCGAACAGCAGGGCCGCGCCCGGCTTGAGGTTGGGCTTGATGTCCTGGGCGTAGACGTGCCGCTGGACCTGGTCGGGGGTGAGGATGACGACGAGGTCGGCCTCCTTGACGGCGTCGGCCACCGAGAGGACGCGCAGGCCCTCGGCCTCGGCCTTGGCCCGGCTGCGGCTGCCCTCGGCGAGGCCGACCCGCACGTCCACGCCCGAGTCGCGCAGGTTGAGGGCGTGCGCGTGACCCTGGCTGCCGTAGCCGATGACGGCCACCTTCGTGCCCTGGATGACACCGAGGTCGGCGTCGTCGTCGTAGATCATCTCGGCTGCCATGGGTTCGGCTCCTTGCGCGTGGGTCGGGTTCGGGTCAGAGGGTATGCCGTCCGGTCGCCCTCGCGGGCAGGCGACCGGCATACGGCCTGGCGGGGGTGGGTGGACGAGCAGGAGGTGGCCGGGCAGCGGGTCAGGCGCTGCGCAGGGCCCGGTCGGTGATCGAGCGCGGACCCCGGCCGATGCCGACGACGCCGGACTGGACCAGCTCACGGATGCCGAACGGCTCGAGCACCCCCAGCATCGCCTGGACCTTCTCCACCTTGCCGGTGCACTCGATGGTGAGGCTGTCGGAGGCGACGTCGACCACCGTGGCCCGGAACAGCTCGGCCGTCTCGACGATGTGCGAGCGGGTCGAGGCGTCGGCCCGGACCTTCACGAGGACGATCTGGCGCTGGACCGAGGACGGCGGTTCGAGTTCGACGATCTTGAGCACCTCGACGAGCTTGTTGAGCTGCTTGGTCACCTGCTCGAGCGGCAGTTCGTCGACGTCGACGACGACGGTCATCCGGGACACGTCGTCGTGTTCGGTGGGACCGACGGCGAGGCTGTCGATGTTGAAACCGCGCCGTGAGAAGAGCGCCGCGATCCGGGTGAGCACGCCGGGCTTGTTCTCCACGAGCACGGACAGGGTGTGCTTGGGCATCTGCGGATTCCTCAGCTCTCGCGCTCCCACAGGGGGGCTCCCCCGCGGGCGATCTGGATCTTGTCGTTGCTCACGCCGGCCGGGACCATCGGCCACACCATCGCGTCGCGGTGGACGACGAAGTCGATGACCACCGGCCGGTCCTCGATCGCCAGGGCCTCCCGGATCGCGCCGTCGACGTCGGCGGCCTGCTCGACCCGCAGGCCCGCGCAGCCGTAGGCGTCGGCGAGCTTGACGAAGTCGGGGATCCGCACGGCGTTGTGGCTCGTGTGCAGGTCGGTGTTGGAGTAGCGCTCGTTGTAGAAGAGCGTCTGCCACTGGCGCACCATGCCCAGGCTGCTGTTGTTGATGATCGCGACCTTGATGGGGATGTCGTTGATCACGCAGGTGGCCAGCTCCTGGTTGGTCATCTGGAAGCAGCCGTCGCCGTCGATCGCCCACACCGTGCGGTGCGGCTCGGCCATCTTCGCGCCCATCGCCGCGGGCACGGCGAAGCCCATCGTCCCGAGGCCACCGGAATTGATCCAGCTGTTCGGGCGGGAGTAGTCGACGAACTGGGCCGCCCACATCTGGTGCTGGCCGACCCCCGCGACATAGGTCGCCTCGGGCCCGGAGAGGGCACCGATGCGCTCGATGACGTACTGCGGGGACAGCCCCTCCTCGGACGGGGTGTAGCCCACCGGGTAGGTGGACTTCCACTCGGCGACGGTCGCGTGCCAGGCCTCGTATTCCGCAGCCCCGCGCGCCGCGTGGTCGGCGGTGATCGCCTCGACGAGCTCGGTGATGACGTCCTTGCAGTCCCCGACGATCGGCACGTCCGCGACCCGGTTCTTCGAGATCTCGGCCGGGTCGATGTCGGCGTGGATGACCTTCGCATGCGGGGCGAAGGTCGACAGCTGGCCGGTCACCCGGTCGTCGAACCGGGTGCCCAGGGCGATGAGCAGGTCGGCCTTCTGCAAGGCCGTGACCGCGGCGACCGAGCCGTGCATGCCCGGCATCCCCAGGTGCAGCGGGTGGCTGTCGGGGACCGCGCCGCGGGCCATGAGGGTGGTGACGAGCGGGATCTGGGTGAGCTCGACGAGCGCCCGCAGGGCGTCGGTGGCCTTGGCCCGGATGACCCCACCGCCGACGTAGAAGACCGGCCGGCGGGCCTCGGCCATCATCCGCGCCGCCTCGCGGATCTGCTTGGAGTGCGGGCGGGCCACCGGACGATAGCCCGGCAGGTCGATGGTCGGCGGCCAGGAGAAGGTCGTCTGGCCCTGGAGGGCGTCCTTGGAGATGTCGACGAGCACCGGGCCGGGCCGACCGGTGGCCGCGATGTGGAAGGCCTCGGCGATGGCCCGGGCGATGTCGCCCGGCTTGGTGACCAGGTAGTTGTGCTTGGTGATCGGCATGGTGATGCCGCGGATGTCGGCCTCCTGGAAGGCATCCGTGCCGATCGCGGCGCTGGACACCTGCCCGGTGATGGCGACGATCGGCACCGAGTCCATGTAGGCGTCCGCGATCGCGGTGACGAGGTTGGTCGCTCCCGGCCCGGACGTGGCCATGCACACGCCCACGCGACCGGTGGCGGCGGCATACCCCTCGGCGGCGTGGCCCGCGCCCTGCTCGTGCCGGACGAGGATGTGGCGCACCTTCGTCGAGTCCATGAGCGGGTCGTAGGCGGGCAGGATCGCCCCGCCGGGGATGCCGAAGACGGTATCGACACCGACCGCCTCGAGCGCGAGGACGAGCGCCTGGGCACCCGTGCACGGCTGCGGCGCGCTCCCCGGCGCGGCCGTCCCCGGGGTCGACCCGGAGGCCTGGCCCCGGGTCGGCGCGGCGGCGGGGCGGGGCCGCGCGTGGGCGGCGAGGTCGGCCGGGGACGCCTGCGTGGGCGTCGGGCTGTCGGTCACGATGGTCACCTTCTCGGGTCTGCTGGCCTGCTACGGCCGGTCGGTCCTGTCGAGCCCATGAAAAAGCCCTTCGGTCCGGGTGGACGGAAGGGCGCGCGTGCGACGAGGGCAGGCGTCACACGCGCCGGAGAACTACGAGGACCAGGGCCACGGGACAACGGTCGCCGCAGCCGGTATGCCGTGTCAACCGCGAGACGCGCCCGTCTCACCATCCGGCCGCTCCGGTCAATGTTCCTCGAGGGTCACCGCGGAGAGGACTTCGGGCCAGGCGGCGTCGAGCCGGGCGCCACCCCGGCGCACCCCGAGCGCGAGGGTCGCCCCGCCCACGACGAGGGCGACGAGCAGGGCGATGACCGCGACCCGGGGGTCGTCGAGCCCGAATCCGGCCAGGACGAGCGCGGGACTCGCGCTCACCGTCATGACCAATACCGTGAGCGCGAACGAGACGAGGGCCTCGATACCGCCACCGCTGTGAGCCTGGAAGGGGTTGTGTCCCGGCGGTGGGACCGCCACCTGGAACCAGGCCCCCACCCACGCGCCCCCGCCGAGTCCGCCCAGGAGAACCGCGACGGCGGCGGCCGAGGCGGGCAGCACGAGGTCGGTGCGGCCGGTGACGACGGTGAGCACGACGAAGGACAGGAGCAGGACCGGCAGGACGAGGGTGAGCAGGGCCAGGACGCGCCCGGCCCGGTCGCTCCGCCCGCTGATGCCGGATGTGACGTGCAGCCACAGCGCCGACCCGTCGTAGGACAGCTCCTGCGCGAGGGTCGTCCCGGCGAAGAAGCCGAGCGCGAGCGGCGCGAGGAAGAGTAGGGCTCCGGCGTCGGCACCGGTGGTGGCGGCGTTCGTGACGACGAACAGCAGCGGCACGGTGAGGGTCGTGAGGCCTCCGGTGAGATAGCGCGGGTCGCGACGCCAGTAGCGCAGCGACTTGGCCGCCACCGCGCCCACGGGCGAGCGCTCGCCGAGCCGGTCGAGCAGCGGCGACGAGTGCACCTTGCCGCCGTCGCCGCCCCGCTGGAGCGGCGAGACGAGCGCGCGGTCGAGCATCCGCTCCCAGACCCGCCACAGGATCCCCACGAGCCCCGCCGCGAGCGCGAGCTTCACCAGGGCAACCGCTATGCCGCCCCACCGCGCCGACCCGTCCGGGGCCGAGACGGCGGCCGGTGCCGACCAGGCCCAGCCGAACGGCGTCCACCCGACGACCGCCGCGGCTCGCTCGAGGGTCGGCAGGATCGCCTCACGCCGCCCGAGGGCACCGGTGACACCCCGAGAGAACAGTGTGCCCAACAGTCCGAGGCTGCCGATGCCGACCATGAGGACGGCGGCGGCGAGCTCGCGGAAGCGGCGGGTGGACAGCAGCCGGGCGAAGGCGACGGTGCCGACCCGGGCGAGCAAGACGCACGTGACCAGGCCCAGGGGCACGCCCAGGAGGGTCGCGACGACCGAGGGCAGGGAGCGTGACCAGGCGACCGGCTGGCCGAGCGAGACGAGCACGGCCGCAGTCCCGGGCACGCCGAGGACGGCACACACGAGCAGGCCCGGTTGCAGATCGCGGGCCCGCACCGGCAGGAGGGCGAACCGGCCGGGGTCGACGGTGTCGTCGATGCCCGCGGCGAGCAGCGGCATGACCAACCATCCGGCGGTGAGGGCGGAGAAGCCGAGCACGCTCACCGGGGCGAGGTAAGCGGCATACTCGGGCGGGCCGACACGCAGGGCGAGCTGGATGAGCAGGGCGGTGACCACGAGGGACAGGGCGTAGAGAGCACCGAGGGCCATGCCGACCGTCCGCCACACCGAGCGGCGCAGGCTGTTGCGCAGGATGGTCAGCTTGAGCCGGACGAGGAGCGCAACCACGACAGGCCCCCCTCTCGACCGGTGGGAGCACCGAGCAGGTCGAGGAACCGGGCCTGGAGCGGCCGGCCGGCACGGACCTCGTCGAGCGGTCCGGTCGCGAGCACCCGGCCGGCCGCGACGACGCCGACGTGGTCGCAGAGCTGCTCGACGAGTTCCATCACGTGACTGGAGAGGACGACCGTGCCGCCGCCGGCGACGAAGTCGCGCAGGATCCCGCGGATGACCTCGCCGGACACCGGGTCGACCGACTCGAACGGCTCGTCGAGCAGCAGCAGCCGGGGCGCGTGGACGAGCGCGCAGGCCAGGCCGATCTTCTTGGCCATGCCCGCGGAATAGTCGACGACGAGGGTGTCGGCGGCGCTCGCGAGGTCGAGGACCGTGAGCAGTTCGGCGCAGCGCGCGTCGAGGACCTCGGGCGGGATCCGGCGCAGGAGGCCGACATAGCGCAGCAACTCCCGGCCGCTGAGCCGGTCGAACATCCGCATACCGTCGGGGAGCACACCCATCCGGGCCTTCGCCGCGGCCGGGTCGGCCCACACGTCGATGCCGCCGACGAGGACCTGGCCCGCATCGGGACGCAGCAGCCCGGTCACCATCGAGAGGGTCGTCGTCTTCCCCGCGCCGTTGGGGCCCACGAGCCCGAAGAGGCTCCCCGCGGGGACCTCGAGGTCCAGCCCCGCCACCGCGACCTTCTGGCCGAAACGCTTGACCAGCCCGCGGGTCGCCAGGGCGCTGACGCTCATGGGTGCATCACAACACACGGCCGCGATGCGCGCGCGCCATCGCGGCCTACCGCGGCATACCGTGGCATACACGGCATACGGCGGGGTGCCGCGGGGTGGGCGGCGGTCGGCCGGCTCAGGGGACCTTGCGGGCCGCACCCTTGTCGGCCGATTGGGCGAACAGCGCGAACAGCCGCAGGGCGGCCGACACGTGCCGGGCCCGCGGGGCCGCCGGCGCCCAGCCCGCGGCGTCCTGCTCGGCCCGGCGCCGGTCCAACTCGGCGTCGGACACGTGCAGGGTCACCCGGCGCTCGGGGATCGAGAACTCGATCTCGTCGCCGTCGCGGACCAGCCCGATCGGCCCCCCGGAGGCAGCCTCGGGCGAGACGTGCCCGACCGACAGCCCGCTCGAGCCGCCGGAGAAGCGCCCGTCGGTGATGAGGGCGCACGAGGGGCCAAGGCCGGTGCCCTTGAGGTAACTCGTGGGGTAGAGCATCTCCTGCATGCCCGGGCCACCCTTGGGACCCTCGTAGCGCACGACGACGACGTCGCCGGCCACGACCCGCCCACCGAGGATCATCTCGACGGCCTGTTCCTGGCTCTCGGCCACCTTGGCCGGTCCGCGGAAGCTCCACTGGTGCTCCGGCACGCCGGCGGTCTTGACGATGCAGCCGTCGGGGGCGAGGTTGCCGGTGAGCACGGCGAGCCCACCGTCGAGGGTGTAGGCGTGCTCGACGTCGCGGATGCAGCCCTCGCGGGCATCGGTGTCCAGGCTCGCCCAACGGTTGGTCGAGCTGAACGGCTCGATCGTGCGGACCCCACCCGGCGCGGCGTGGAAGAGCTCGTATGCCGCCTCGCCCGCCCTTCCGCCGCGGATGTCCCACGCGTCCAGCCAGCTGCGCAGGCTCGGCGCGTGGACGGCGTGGACGCCTGCGTCGAGCATCCCGGCCCGGTCGAGTTCGCCCATGATCGCGACGATCCCGCCGGCCCGGTGGACGTCCTCCATGTAGTAGCGGTTGGTGTTGGGCGCCACCTTGCACAGACACGGGGTGACCCGGGAGAGGTCGTCGATGTCGCCCTGGTCGAAGTCGATCTCCGCCTCCTGGGCGGCGGCGAGCAGGTGCAGGATCGTGTTCGTCGACCCGCCCATCGCGATGTCGACGCGCATGGCATTGGCCAGCGCCTCCCGGGTGACGATCGCCCGCGGCAGGACGGACCCGTCGCCCCCCTCACTGGCCGGTATGCCGCCCGCGGCCGGCACGGCATACCAGCGGCGGGCGAGCTCGACGACGAGGCGACCGGCGCGCTCGAACAGGCCCTTGCGGGCGGCGGCGGTCGCCAAGGTCGAGCCGTTGCCGGGCAGGGCGAGCCCGATCACCTCGAGCAGGCAGTTCATCGAGTTGGCGGTGAACATGCCCGAGCAGGAGCCGCAGGTCGGGCAGGCCGAGCGTTCGATCGTCTCGATCGTCGCGTCGGAGACCTTGTCGTCGACCGCCTTGATCATCGCGTCGATGAGGTCGAGGCGGGTGGTGGCCGTGCCCTGCGCGTCGATGACGGCGGTGCCCGCCTCCATCGGGCCGCCCGAGACGAAGACGGTCGGGATGTTGAGGCGCAGGGCGGCCAGGAGCATGCCGGGGGTGATCTTGTCGCAGTTGCTGATGCACACGAGGGCGTCGGCGGCATGGGCGTTGACCATGTACTCGACCGAGTCGGCGATGATCTCGCGGCTCGGCAGGCTGTAGAGCATCCCGTCGTGGCCCATGGCGATGCCGTCGTCGACCGCGATCGTGTCGAACTCGCGCGCCACTCCCCCGGCCTCGCGGACTGCCCCGGCGACCAGATCCCCGAGGTCCTTGAGGTGCACGTGTCCCGGGACGAACTGGGTGTAGGAGTTGGCCACCGCAACGATCGGCTTGCCGAAGTCGCTCTCGACGAGCCCGGTGGCCCGCCACAGCGCCCGGGCGCCGGCCATGTTGCGGCCGTGGGTCGTCGTGCGGGAACGCAGCTCGGGCATGTCCGGTGCCTCTCGGTTTCTTCGTTCGGGTTCTTCGTGCGGGTTCTTCGGGCCGGGGTTCGCGTCGGTGGCGCGGCTTCGTGCGGCCGTGACGTGGCGCCCAGGCTAACTCGCGTCGTCTCCCCCGAGGTATGCCGTCTCGGCCCACTCTGGCTTCCCTGCGCTCTGGGGCCCCGCACGCTGGGGTCCAGCACCCAGGGGTCCACGCAAGGTTCGGACATGGGCCGATCAGATCGCGCCGACCACCACAGGGTTCGGACATGGGCCGATCAGACCGCGCCGACCACCAACAGGTTCGGACATGGGCCGATCACCGCGCCGTGAATCGCCCCGGGTTTGATGGAGGCTCTCAATCCTGGGAAGGATGATGAGAGTCATGGCAGCACCGAGGAAGTACAGCGTTGAGCTTCAGGCGCGGGCGACGCGGATGGCGATGGATGCCCGGAAGGACCCGGAGTCGGC
>JAKPEG010000210.1 GCA_029552065.1 Actinomycetes bacterium | reverse complement strand
CTCGAGCAGCGCGTCGACCTTGGCCGAGCCGATGCCGGCGTGCGCCGGGTCGTCGAGCACGGGGTCGAGGCACAGCCGCCGCATCCGGGTGAGCGAGCGCAGGATGGCGATGCGGTTGCGTTGGGCGTCGTCGAGCAGCCCGAGGATCCGCTGGCGCTCGTGGGCGAGCACGCGGTCGTAGATGCGCCGGTGCCGCGGCGACAGCGCGACCTCGATGATCTGCTCCTGCTTGGGCGGCAGCTCGCTGGCCACCGCCTCCTTGGTGCGCCGCAGCATGACCGGCCGGATCCGGCGACGCAGCGTGTCGAGCCGCTCGGGCGCCGCGCCACTCTCGATGGGCCGTCGGAAGTGCTCCTGGAACGCACTCGGCCGCGGGAAGAGACCCGGCGCGACGATCGACAGCAGCGACCACAGCTCCATGAGGTTGTTCTCCATGGGGGTGCCGGTGATCGCGATCTTGGTGGGCGCGGGCAGCAGCCGGGCGCACTGGTAGACCTGCGACTGGTGGTTCTTGACGAACTGCGCCTCGTCGAGGATGAGCCCGGACCACGCGCACTCCCGGAACGCGTCGGCGTCGATGCGGAACACGGCATACGTCGTCACCACGAGGTCCGCCCCCGCGATGGCCTCGGCGATGGTGCCGCGGCGCCGCTTGGTCGTTTCGCCGAGCGCCACCACGCGCAACGACGGCGCGAACCGCGCTGCCTCGGCGAGCCAGGTCGGCAGCACCGAGGTGGGGGCAACCACCAAGAACGGGGGGTATGCCGCCCGCTCACCTCCCGCGCCCGTCGCGCCCTCTGCGTCGGCCGCCTCCTCGCGGTCCTGCACCGCGCGCAGGATCATCGCGAGGGTCTGCATCGTCTTGCCCAGACCCATGTCGTCGGCGAGGATGCCGCCGAGCCCGGCCCGGCGCAGGAAGGTCAGCCACTCATAGCCGCTGTGCTGGTAGTGCCGTAGCTCGGCCGCCAGCCCGTCGGGGGCGGGCACGGGCTCGGGCGGGGCGCCCTCGGCCGCACCCGCGAGCCCGGCCACGAGCGACCGCCAGCGCTCGCTCTGCTCCTGGACGACGCCGAGCTCCTCGAGCTCGGCCCAGAGATCGGCCTGATAGGCCGACAACCGCAACGGCCCCTTGGGGTCGTCGGACATGGCGCGCGCCTCGTCGATGAGCCGGCGCAGCTCCGTCAGCTCGGGTCGGTCGACCCGGAACCACGTGCCGCTGGGCAGGATCACGTGCTCCTCGCCGAGCGTCAGGGCCGTGACCAGGCTGCGGATCGGCACGTCCTGCGGGCCGACCCGCACCTGCACGTCGAGGTCGAACCAGTCGGTCGAGTCGCTCGACTCGGTGATCGCCAGGCTGACCGTCGGGGCCTCGTCGGCCTCGGCATAGGGGATCGGCGTGCCGAGCACCTCGATGTCGACATCGGGATGCTCCTCGAGGCGGGGGAGCGCGAGGTTGAGGAAGCGCAGCATCGGCGAGCCGTCCAGGCCCGAGCGGGGCTGCAGCGACCAGCCCACCGTCGGCCGGGCAGTGCGCAGGCCGGGTGCCTTGTCGAGCGCGTCGAGGCCGTCGATCAGCCGCTCCTCGGCAGCGAGGTCGCGGATCGTCGGTTCGGTGCTCGACCCGACGGCGACCTCCACGCGGTCCTGCCCCACGGCATACGTGAAGGACCAAGCGAGCGAGAGCCGCAGCCCTGGTTCGTGGGCGAGTCGCAGGAGGAGGCGAGGCGCGCCCACTGTCGGCACCTCCACACTGCCGTCGGGCGAGAGCACGTCGAAGCGCTTGGCCAGGGCGGGGAGGTGGCCGGCGAAGAAGCGCGCCACATCGCCTGCCGGCACCCGCTGCCCGCCCTCGACGAGCCAGCGCTGGGTCGGCACGTCAACCGCCGGCTCGAAGGCGGCGATCACGAGGTCGTCGCCGTGTGCCACCCACATGCCGGTCGCAGGTGAGCCGATCGCTTCCCAATCGCCTTGGGTGGCAGCGACTTCTGCGGGTTCGACGATCGTCGGCCCGACGAGGAGACCGCCCTCGCCGTCGCTCGTCAGGTGCACGACGACGCGCGCTGGCTCCTCGGCCAGCGTGACCTCGCCACTGCGCTTGGGGTCGGTGAGGAGTTTGATGCCGAGGCGCTGGCACTCGCGCAGCGCGGCGAACCAGCCGCGCCCCAGCACCGCCAGGTCGACCCGGTCGGCGATCGGTCGGTAGCCATAGGGCTGGCGAGCGATGGCGACGACCGCTTGCAGCGCGCTCTGGTGGACGGGGTTGAGTTTGATCTGGCCGTAGGGGCTGGCGTAGTCGAGGTTGCCCCAGGTGAGCCCGGTGCGGACCCAGCCCGTCTTGCCGGGGACCATCGGGCGCACGAGCAGCTTGGCGTGGGCGGAGCCGGGTGGGCTGTAGCGGTTGGGCGGGGTGACCTGCACCTCGAACAGCAACCCAACTGGGGTGAAGTGGGTCGTTGTCGCTGCCGTGTCGCCCACGACCGCGCGCACGGCCCGCTCCCAGGCCGGCAGGCCCGGGGTGGTCGGCGCGCCGGGGTGGAGGTGGTGCAGGGCCGCGAGCGGGTCGGGGTAGCCGTCGTCGTCGTAGTCATACCTGTCGTACTCGTCGGGCGGTGGCTGATCCGTCCACGAGGCCGGCTCATCCAGGGCCGGAACGACCGCCCAGCGAGCGAGATCCGAATCGGACACGTATGCCGCGGGGGTGGCGAGGGTGGCCGCTCCGGCCAGCCCGAAGGTCTGGCGAGCGACGATGGCGACGGCGACGGAGTGCTTGCAGTCGACCTGCATGGGACAGGTGCATTCGCCGGTCCAGAGCACCTCGCCGCGGCTGAGATAGAGCTCGACCTGGGTCTGATAGATCCGCCCCGAACCGCGAACCTTCGCGCTCACCACCCAGGTGCTGCTCGCCGCGAGCCCGGAAACCCGGCGCTGCGCGGCATACCCCTGGCCGCGGGTGAACGTCGTCGGCCCGGCGACGGCACGCAACTGCGCGTCGGTGAGCAGACGCAGTCGCGCCCCGAGGGCGGCCAGATCTGCGGTCATCACGGCTCCCGAAGTGATACGGACCCGAGCACTGTATGCCGTCCCGCCGACACCCACCCCGCGCTATCCACAGGCGCTCGGCAGTGTGACGACATCGAGGCTCGGGAGCGCCCGGTGCGCGGTCAAGGCCCGATCGACGCCGGGTCCAGCGGGGCTCCGATGACGGCAGCGATCCGGGCCAGGTCGGCGTCATGGGCGAGCAACGGCGCCTCGTGACGCCAGGCCACGGCTGCGATGAGACAGTCGATCAGCCCCCTCGGGGTCACGCCGACGGCCCGGCATCGGCGTTAGATCCGGGCGGCAGCATCGAAATCGCTGGCGTGTGTGAGGTTCTGGGGGTTGGGCGGGGGCTGGGGGCAGGAAGTCATCGGCGAGTGCGGGGAAGTGGGGTTCGGGCGGCGGCTGGGGGCAGGAAGTCATCGGCGAGTG
>JAKPEG010000209.1 GCA_029552065.1 Actinomycetes bacterium | reverse complement strand
GTCAACTCAAGGAGCCCTTGCGCCGTCGAGAAATACCCCGATCAGCCGTCGACGGCGAGGACCAGCGGGAGGACGGCGGCGGCTCCGGCTGCCCGCAGGGCACGCGCGGCAACGGTGAGGGACCAGCGCGAGCTCACCAGGTCATCGACAAGCAACACGGGCCCCGGTATGCCGTCCAGCCGGCTCGCGAGATCGGGTGACACTCCCAGCCGCTCCCAGACTGCGGCCAGGCGGAAGGCGCTATTGCCGCCGGGCTCGCCGATCGGCCCGCCATCGATGAGATCGAGCGAACCCAACAATGGCAGCCGGCCGATCTGGGCGATTGCGGCGGCGAGCGAGCCGACGAGCAGGGGGTGGCGGCGCGACGGCATACCGACGACGCCTGCCGGTCGCTCGTCCCAGTCCCATTCGGCGAGCACTCGGATGACGGCTCGGACCACCGCATCGGGGACCTCGGCGTCCTGCTGGAGGATCTCGCGAAGACGCTGTCCCCACCCGAGATCGCTCAGCCGCGCGAGGGCTCGGCCGGGCGCCATCGCCTCGCCTGCGGCGATCCGGCCCTTGACCGAGACGCCCAATCGGTCCATCCCCGTGGGCCATTGGGCCCGCGGCTCGATGGGGACGCCGACCCGGGCCAGTTGGGCGCGGGCGGCACCGAGGGCGGTGTCGGCGACGTCCGCGGCATACCAGGGGGCGGTGCAGGTGTCACAGCGCCCGCAGTCGGCCGCGGTCGGGTCGTCCAGGCAGCGTTGCAGGAACGCCATCCGGCACTCGCCGGTCCGCTCATAGTCGAGCATGAGTTGCTGCTCGGCGCGTCGGGCGGCGGCGACTCGTTCATAGCGTTCGGCGTCGTAGGTCCACGACTCCCCCGTCGCGAGCCACCCACCGCTGACCCGCCGGACCGCGCCGTCGACGTCGAGGACCTTGAGCAGCAGCTCCAACCGAGTCCGGCGGATGTCGACGATGGCTTCCAGGGCGGCGGTCGAGAGCGGCCGCCCTGCGGCAGTGAGGGCCTCGATCACCGCTCGGGCGCGCTCCTCGGTGGGCATGGAGACGCTGGCGAAGTAGGCCCAGATGTCGCGGTCCTCCGCGCCGGGCATGAGCAGCACGTCGGCCCGTTCGGTGGCCCGGCCCGCGCGACCAATCTGCTGGTAGTAGGCGACCGGCGACGAGGGCGCCCCGACGTGGACGACGAAGCCGAGATCGGGCTTGTCGAAACCCATCCCGAGGGCCGAGGTCGCGACCAGTGCCTTGACCTTGTTGTCGCGTAGGGCGTGCTCGAGCCGTTCCCGCTCGGCCGGGTCGGTGCGACCGGTGTAGGCCGCGACCCGATGGCCGGCCTGGGCGAGGGTGGTGGCCAGGTCCTCGGCGGCGGCGACGGTGAGCGTGTAGACGATGCCGCTGCCGGGCAACTCCCCCAGGTGCGTGAGCAGCCAACCGAGCCGTCCCTCGGCTCCCATGCTCGGCAGGACCCCCAGGCGCAACGACGGACGCGCGAGCCCGCCGCGGATGGTGCGCACTTCCCGATGCGGGTATGCCCCCGCGCTGACCTCCTCCCCGCCGCGCTCGTCCACCCCGCCGAGCTCGCGTTCCACGTCCGCGACAACACGGGCGTTCGCGGTGGCCGTGGTGGCGAGCACCGGAGTGCCCGGCGGGAGGGCTCTCAAAAGGTCGCCGATGCGTCGATAGTCGGGGCGGAAGTCGTGGCCCCAGTCGCTGACGCAGTGGGCCTCATCGACGACGAGCAGGCCCGCCCGGGCAGCGAGGTCGGGCAACTGCTCCGCGCGGAATGCGGGATTGTTGAGCCGCTCGGGGCTCACCAGGAGGACGTCGACCTCATCGTCGGCCAGGGCTTGGCGCACCTGGGCCCAGTCGAGGGTGTTCGCCGAATTCATCGTCACCGCGCGGATCCCCGCCCGGGTCGCTGCGGCGATCTGGTCACGCATGAGGGACAGCAGCGGCGAGACGATGATCGTCGGCCCCGCTCCGTTGGCCCGCAGCAGCGCCGTCGCGACGAAGTAGACCGCCGACTTGCCCCATCCCGTGCGCTGGACGACCAGCACCCGCTCGCGATCCCGGACGAGCGCGAGAACCGACTCAAGTTGTCCGTCGTGGAAGTCGACATCGGCGCGTCCCACGAGTCGCCGAAGCGCCGCCCGC
>JAKPEG010000208.1 GCA_029552065.1 Actinomycetes bacterium | reverse complement strand
TTCGACGAGCAGGACGTGCAGGCGGCCGTCGCGGACCGTGAGGACGACGAGGTCGACGGTGACGGCGAACGGCGGGTGGACCTCGGTGCGGGCACGCGGCATACCCGCAGCCTAGTTGGTTCTCGTCAACTTGACGAGAGTTGAGTCCGGGCTTATTCTCGTCTCACCGACGATAAAGGAGACGACATGGCCGACATCAGCCGATACCCCTTCGTGCGCCACCTCCGCGGCGCCGCCACGACCTACGTCCAGCACGTCCGATCCGGGCGGATCGCCCACGAGGGTGTCGGAGCCGCCTTCTGGTTCCGCCCGCAGACCGCCGTCCTCAGCGAGGTCCCGGTCGACGACCGGGAGCTGCCGCTGCTCGTGCGGGCCTGGACCGCGGACTTCCAGGAGGTGCTCGTCCACGGGACGCTCACCTTCCGCTTCGGCGCGCCGGCCCTGGCCGCCGCCCGGATCGACTTCGGTCTCGACCCGAGCACCGGCCAATGGCGGGGTATGCCGCTCGAGCAGGCCGCCGCGGTCGTCACCGAGACCGCCGCCTCCTGGGCCGTCGATCTCATCGCCCGGGTCGACCTGGCCACCGCGCTGCGTCAGGGGGTGGCCCCGGTGCGCACCGCGATCACCGAGGGCCTGCGCGCCGATGCCCGGCTCAGCGACACCGGCATCGAGGTGCTCGGCGTCCGCTTGGTCGCCATCCGGCCGACCCCCGAGGTCGAGAAGGCGCTGCAGACCCCGGCCCGCGAGGCGGTCCAGCAGGAGGCCGACCGGGCCACCTTCGAGCGGCGGGCCCTCGCGGTCGAGCGCGAGGCCGCCATCGGCGAGAACGAACTGGCCAACCAGATCGAGTTGGCCCGGCGCGAGGAGCACCTCGTCGTCCAGCGCGGCGCCAACGCCCGGCGAGCCGCCGCGGAGAGCGCCGAGAGCACCCGGATCTCGACCGAGGCCGAAGCGGTCCGCACCGAGCGGCTGGCTTCCGCAGCAGCCGCCGCCGAGCGGCTCACCGGCGCAGCGGCCGCCGAGAGCGAACGGGCCAGGCTCGCGGCATACGCCGAGGTTCCGCAGGCGACCCTGCTGGCACTGGCCGCGCGGGAGGCCGCTGCCCACCTGCCCGCGGTCGACCAGCTCGTGCTCACCCCCGA
>JAKPEG010000207.1 GCA_029552065.1 Actinomycetes bacterium | reverse complement strand
GCCAAGGCTCGCGCCGTCTCCTGATGGGCCCGCGCCTGGACCATCGAGACGGCCGCGAGGTCAGCGAGCGACCCGAGGAGGGCGACCTCCTCCTGCGTGAAGGTATGCCGCGTCCGATGCGCGGCGAAGAGGACCCCGACGAACTCGCCCTCGGCGACTAGCGGGGTGCCGCAGATGGCGACCAAACCTTCGTCCTGGACCCCCGTGTCGATCGTCGTTGTGTGGGCGAAGCGGTCGTCGTGGGGGTAGTCGGTGCTCCACCACGGCGAGAGGGACGAGGCGACCAACCCGCCGAGCCCGACCCCGAGCTCCAGCCTCAGCGCGCGGAAGGTCGGGGCGACAGCGCCGTCGGTCGCCCGCATGTAGGTATCGCCGCGCTCGGGATCGTAGAGGGTGAGATACGAGACGTCGGTGCCCATGAGGGCCCGGGCCCGACGAACGATCGCATCGAGCACCCCCGACGGGTCGCGCGCCGCCGCCAGATCCCGGGCGGTGTCGACGAGGGCTCGAAGTTGACCCTCGCGACGGCGCTGGTCCTCGGCGCGCAGGGCGACCGCGCGAGCCAACCGGTGCGCCTCGGGCTGCGCGCCGATCCGGTCGAGGTGATGGGTCGGCGCGCTGTCGGCGAGCAACCGCAGCAGTTCGAGGGACCCGTCCTGCGCCACGACCGTCGAGCCTACCGAGCGGCGACCGCGCGCGGCGGCTGAGAGCTCACGCGGGTGGCGCGACGAGGGCGATCTGGTCGGCCAGCGAGCGCGGCTCGACCGCGCCGGCGAGGTCGTCGATGGCGGCGGCTGCCTCGGTCAGCTCAGCGATCGTCGGAACGTGGTCGAAGCGCACGCCCGGTGCCTCGAGGGTGGCGACCCGGGCATAGCGACCCGCGCCCACCGAATAGACGTTGCCAGTGGCCGTGCAGCCGTCGCTCGCGAGCCAGGTGACGAGCGGCGACACCCATTCAGGGGCGAGTCGCTCGAGCAGTTCGGGAGCCATCATCGTTTCGGTCATCGCCGACTTCGCCAGTGGCGCAATGGCATTGGCCCGTATGCCGGCCCGCGCACCTTCCAGTGCGAGGGACCGGGTGAAGCCGACGAGACCGGCCTTGGCGGCGGCGTAGTTGACCTGACCGAAGTTGCCGTAGAGCCCCGAACCCGAGGTCGTGTTGATGATCGAGCCGCCCCGTTCGGTGAGGTGCGGCCAGGCGGCCTTGGTCATGTGGAAGGCCCCGTGGAGGTGGACGGCGAGGACGGCCTCGATCATCTCGGGGGTGGCCTTGGCGAAGCTCTTGTCGCGGATGATCCCCGCGTTGTTGACCAGGACATCGAGGCGCCCGAAAGCCTCGACCGCGGCCGCGACGGAAACCGCCGCACCCTCCCAGGTGTCCACCCCGGCGACGACCCCGAGGGCCGACCCTCCGGCGGCCGTCACCTCGGCGGCGACCGCAGCCGGGTCGGTGACATCGCTGAGCACCACGTGAGCGCCGAGAGCGACGAACGCGTGGGCGTGGGCCCGGCCGAGGCCGCCGGCTGCTCCGGTGATGAGGACGACGCGTCCGGCCATCGGGTGATCGGTCATGGGGAGACTCCTTCGAGCGTGGGGGTGGATGTGGGGCGGGGTCGGAGGAGGGCAGCCAGGCCCATCGGCTCAGGGCGGAAGATCCGCGAGTCCATGAGGGCGACGTCCTGCACGATCGGTGCGAAGTCCATCTGAGCGAGGACATCGCGCTCGATGTCGATGCCAGGAGCGACCTCGATGAGCCGCAGCCCGTCGGGGGTGGCGGCGAAGACGGCGCGCTCAGTGACGTAGAGGACCCGCTGACCCAGCGACGCGGCATACCGACCGTTGAAGGTGACCTGCTCGACGTGCCGGACCAGTTTGCGGCTGCGGCCCTCGGAGAGGATTGTCAGCCGTCCGTCGGAGATGCCGACCTGCATGCCG
>JAKPEG010000193.1 GCA_029552065.1 Actinomycetes bacterium | reverse complement strand
AGCTTGCCGTCGCCGTAGACCGGGCGCATGTCGAAGAAGATGCTCGCCCGCAGGATGGCGTCGGGCACCGGCTCGGTGAGCCACGTGGTGAACTCGCGACGCCACTGGTCCAGCGATACCCGCCACCGTGGGTTGGTCGCCATGACATCTCCCGGACAGCGCGGGTAGCCGCATTCGACGAGGGCATCGCAGACGAAGGTCGCGAGCGCCTCGAAGTATGCCGCGTGCTCGGGTCGGGCGTCGTTGTCGAGGATGAGGGCGTTGTCCTGGTCGGCGGCCAGCCCCTGCTCCTGACGGGCGCGGGAGCCCAGGACGATCCAGCAATAGGGCACCGGAGGCTGGCCCAGATGCTCCTCGGCGAGCCCGAGCAGCCGGCGCTCCACGGCGTCGCCCACGGCCGTGACGATCCGTCCGATGTCCTCGGCGGAGGCGTCCTGGGCGACGAGGGCTTCGACGACGCCGGCGAGGCGACGGCTCACCGCCGCGACACCGGCGACGTCGGTGGCTTGGGTGATGTCGCCGACGAGATGGATCGGGTTGGACTGCTCGAGCCGGATCAGGTCGGTCGTCGTCACCACTCCCTCGGGTCGACCGTGGCCGTCGAGGATCGGCAGGTGGTGGATGTTGCGGCTGGTCATCTCCATGAGGACCTGGAAGGCCATTGCGTCGATCGGGGCGGTGGCCGGCTCGGTCGTCATGATCGTGCTCACCGGCCGATTGGGGTTCATGCCGACCGCCACGACCCGGCTGCGCAGGTCACGGTCGGTGACGATCCCCGCGAGGTGCTCGCCGTCCATGATCACCAGGCAGGAGACGTGCATCTCGGACATGATCCGGGCAGCGGTCTCGATCGACTGACCCACCTGGGCGGTGACGGCCGGCCGGGTGATGATGTCGGTGACCTTGGTCTTGAGGATGGCCGCGCCGGTGACGGTCATCTGCAGGGAGGCGACCGCCCCCCGCATGCGGCTGCTGCGCTGGAGGTCGAAGAAGCCGCGGAAGCTCACGTGATCGGCGGCGAGTTCCTGGAAGGTGGCCTCGTCGAGGACCAGGCAGAGGGTGTCCTCGAGGGCGACCGCGTCGAAGGTCGCCGGCATGCCCTCGACGAGGCTGAGCGAGCCGAAGCTCATCCCGGCTTCACCCCGATCCATGAACCGTCCGTGCGAGTCGTGCAGTTCGACGGCACCGCTGCGCACGACGTAGAGGCGGTGGTCCTCGGCGCCCCGGGTGATGATCGGTGTGCCGCGGCGGAAGTACTCCACCCGCAGTCGGCCGGGCAGACGCTCGAGGATCCCCGCCGGCAGGTCGTCGAAGGGGGCGTGCGAGGCGAGGAAGTCGCGGATCTCGGCGAGCTCGACGTCCAGGGCCATGGCGTCATCCTGGCAGGTTCAGGACCCGCCTGCCTGCTTCACCACGAGGAGTGCAGGGGCCGGCCCTCGGCGAAGCCGGCCTGGCTCTGCAGGCCGACGACCGCCCGCTCGGCGAACTGGGCGAGCGTCGCCGCACCGGCATACGTGCAGGCCGAGCGCAACCCGGCGGTGATCGTGTCGAGGAGATCCTCGACGCCGGGTCGGGCGGGGTCGAGGTACATCCGCGAGGTGGAGATACCCTCCTGGAAGAGCGACTTTCGCGCACGGTCGTATGCCGTCTCGCCGGCCGTGCGGCTGCGCACGGCGCGGGCCGAGGCCATGCCGAAGGACTCCTTGTAGGTCCGTCCGTCAGGTGCGACGTGCAGGTCACCGGGTGACTCGTGGGTGCCGGCGAACCACGATCCGATCATCACGTTGGAGGCGCCGGCCGCGAGGGCGAGCGCGACGTCGCGCGGATGCCGGACGCCACCGTCCGCCCACACGTGAGCGCCGAGTTCGGCCGCAGCCGTGGCGCATTCGAGCACGGCGGAGAACTGGGGGCGCCCCACGCCGGTCATCATCCGGGTCGTGCACATGGCCCCCGGGCCGACGCCCACCTTGACGATGTCGGCCCCGGCTTCGACCAGGTCGCGGGTCCCCGACGCGGACACCACGTTGCCGGCCGCGACGGTCAGCTCGATCCCGGCCGCGCGCACGGCCCGCAGGGCGTCGAGCATCTTCTCCTGATGGCCGTGGGCGGTGTCGAGCACGAGCAGGTCGACGCCGGCCTCGGCGAGCCGTTCGGCCCGGCGAGCGACGTCGCCTCCGACGCCGCACGCCGCCGCGATCCGCAGCCGTCCCGCCGAGTCGACGGCCGGGCGGTAGAGGGTGGCGCGCAGGGCTCCCTGGCGGGTGAGCAGTCCGACGAGTCGGCCGTGGGTGTCGACGACCGGTGCGAGCCGGTGGCGCATCTCGCCGAGTCGCTCGAAGGCGGCCTCGGGGTCCATCGACTCGGAGAGGGTGGCCAATTCGCGCGACATCACCTGGTCGAGTTGGGTGAACCGGTCCACGCCCGCGAGGTCGGCCTCGGTGACGATCCCCACCGGGCGCCGGTCCTCGTCGAGGACGATCACCGCGCCGTGTGCCCGCTTGGGCAACAGACCCCAGGCGTCGGCCACGGTCGAGCCGGGCGAGAGCGTGACCGGGGTGTCGTGGACGAGGTGGCGCGCCTTGACGAAGGCGATGACCTCGGCGACGACGCTCACCGGGATGTCCTGGGGGATGACGGCCAGACCCCCGCGACGGGCGACCGTCTCGGCCATCCGGCGCCCGCTCACCGCGGTCATGTTGGCCACGACGACCGGGATGGTGGTCCCCGAGCCGTCGCCGGTCGCGAGGTCGACGTCCATCCGGCTGCCGATGTCGCTGCGGGCCGGGACCATGAAGACGTCGTCATAGGACAGGTCGAAGGCCGGCTGCAGCCCGTTGAGGAAACGCATGGCCGGAGGGTAACGCGCCGACGCGCGGTCGGTGCGCCCCGCCGGCCAGGTGGCAGCCGGGGCGCACCGACGGGGACTCAGACCTCCAGGAGGGTGCGCACGACGTCGGTCATCGACAGGATGCCGACGGCCCGGTCGCCCTCGGTGACGACGAGGCGGTGCAGGCCGCGGCTGGTCATCAGGCTCACGGCCTCGCTGAGCGAGGAGTCCGCCGCGCACGTGACGCAGCCCGGGGTCATCACCTCACGCGCCGGCATGGCCTGGGTCTGCGACGCCGGCCGGCCCTGGCGGGCCAGGACGATGTCGGTCTGCGACACCATGCCGATGGGCAGTCCGCCCTCGAGGACGACGACCGCGTGGACGTTCTCCTCGACCATGATCTCGGCGATCCGGGCGACCGAGTC
>JAKPEG010000180.1 GCA_029552065.1 Actinomycetes bacterium | reverse complement strand
TGGTTCGACGACGGCGGACACCCGTCCGCGATCCTCTACTCGGAGGACCCGAACCTCGACGCCACCGGCGCCCGGAAGATCAAAGCAGCGTTCCAAGAAGCAACCCGCGGAACCCGCGAACCTGCCGTGCTCGGCTCCGGGCTCCGCTACGAACGCATCCAGCTCGCCCCGAACGAGTCACAGTTCCTCGACTCGATGCACTGGTCCTCCGCTCAGATCGCC
Organism: Actinomycetes bacterium; assembly: GCA_029552065.1. GTDB lineage: Bacteria > Actinomycetota > Actinomycetes > Actinomycetales > Dermatophilaceae > Phosphoribacter. The sequence continues at coordinate 3,344 of JAKPEG010000180.1, read as the reverse complement.
GCCGCGATCGGTGTCCCTGCCGAATGGATCGGCTCCGCGGTGTCCGGCCAGAACGTCACCTACGGCAACCGGGAACAGCTGTGGTCCGACTGGACCGCCCGCGACTTCGCCCCCTACCTGGTGCGCATCGAGACCGGTATCGGGCAGCTGCTGCCCCGCGGTGAACGCGTCCGCCACAACCTCGACGCCATCCTCCGCGCCGACCTCGCCGCCCGCTACACCTCCTACGAGGTCGCCGCCCGCATCTTCGACGCCACCGGGGTGCCGCTGCTGACCAACGACGAGATGCGCCGCCTCGAGAACCTGCCGCCCCTCGACGGCGACACCACCTTCACCCGTCGCACCACGAAGCCCACCACGACGGAGGCTCCATGATCCGTGACCGACTCACCCTTCCCGCCGAGGTCCGAGCCCGACTCGACCTCACCGAAGGCGACCTGATCGCCGCGGGCATCGCCTGCCGGTCCCGCGGGGCGCTCGTCGAAGCCCGACGGTCACCCGAGCAGCCCGTCGAGCTCCGCTCCGACGGCGACACCGTCGGCCTCGGCGGCTACGCCGCGGTGTTCGACGTCGGCTACGACGTCGCCGGCGGACCCCCCTGGGGATGGACCGAGACCATCGCCCCCGGCGCGTTCACCAAGGCGCTCCGCGAAGCCGACGACGTCCGGTTCCTCATCAACCACGACGGGCTCCCCCTCGCACGCACCAAGCCCGGCACCCTCACCCTCGCCCAGGACGACGTCGGACTCCGCGTCGACGTCCCGGAGCTCGACCTCGTCAACCCCGACGCCGTCAAGCTGCGCTCCACCCTCGAACGCGGCGACGTCGACCAGATGTCCCACGCGTTCATCGCTCTCCGCCAGGAATGGAACGACGACTACACCGAACGCCGCATCCTCGAGGTCCGACTGTTCGACGTGTCCGCCGTCACCTACCCGGCCAACGACGTCACCGTCATCGCCCTCCGAGCCGCCGCCGGCATCGACCCCGACACCGACGCCGGCGGCCCGGAACCCGAACAGATCGCCGAGCGCACCGGGATGCCCCTGTCGCTCGCCGCCGCTCAGGCCGCCGCCCTCGGCGTCTGAGCAACCACCTGCACGCCGGAACGCACGCAGCACCCCACGCCGGGCCCGGAACACCGGGCACCACCTGGGCGGGCACCTGCGCTCCACCTGCCGGACCCCCAACCCGTCAACCGAACCCGTAGGGAGCCCCCATGGACTTCATCCAGTACCTCCGCGACCGCATCTCCGAGCTGCGCTCCGAACGCGACGCCGCCCACAGCGCCGTCACCGACGTCCTCGCCGCGCCGACCGCCGAGTCCCGCGACCTCAACGAGACCGAGGCCGCAGCGTTCGCCGAGGCCCGCGACCACCTCGCCGAGGTGGACACCCAGATGGCTGACCTCGAGGCCCGCCTCGACGAGCTCGTCGCCATCGAGCAGCGTCACGCCGAAGCCGCAGCGTCCCGCCCGACGCTGCCCGCCGGCGAAGGCGTCATCGGCGCCGAGGCCCGCACCTACCGGCCCGACCGGAACCACAGCTTCCTCGCCGACCTGTACGCGACCAGCTTCCGCACCGGCGACGTCGCCGGCGCCGAGGCCCGCATGGGTCGCCACAACCAGGAGGTCGCCGTCGAGCACCGCGACATCGGCGTGGCGGCCATGGCCGGAGCGGTCCCCCCGCAGTACCTCGTCGACCAGTTCGCGCCCGTCGCCCGAGCCGGCCGCCCGTTCCTCAACTCGCTGAACGCCATGGACCTCCCCCCGGAGGGCGTGAGCTTCACCGTCCCGCGTGGCACCACCGGCTCCGCCGGCGCCATGACCGCAGAGGCCGCCGCGTTCAACGAGCAGGACATGGCGAACACCGACCTCACCTCGACGGTGAACCTGGTGACCGCCGCGCAGGACATCTCCCGCACCCTGTTCATGCGCGGCGGACCCGTCGTCGACCAGGTCATCTTCCCCGACCTGTTCGCCGCGTCGGAGGTGGCGCTCAACGCGTCGGCCGTCAACGGCAACGGCACCGCCCCGCAGCACCGCGGCATCCTGCAGGTCGCCGGCATCAACGCCGTCACCTACACCGACGCGTCGCCGACGGTCGCCGAGGCGTGGCCGAAGCTGGCGGACGCGATCCAGCGCATCAACTCGGCGCGGTTCATGCCCGGCAACGTGATCTACATGCACCCCCGCCGCTGGGGCTGGATCACCGCCGCGGTCGACACCTCCGGCCGGCCCCTGTTCGAGTTCTCGACCACCCCGCCGCAGTCGGTGATCGGGCTCGGCCAGGCCGCCGAGTACGGCCAGGTCGTCGGCACGCTGCAGGGCCTGCCGGTCATCACCGACGCCTCCATCCCCACCACCCTCGGTGGCGGCACCGAGGACGTCATCTGCGTGGCCCGCAGCTTCGACATCCTCTACTGGGAGGACGACCTGCTGCAGTTCACCTTCGAGCAGGTGCCCGCGACCGCACCCGGCCAGGTGCGCCTCGCTGCCGGCCGCTTCTCCTTGTTCACGCCGGGTCGGTACCCGACGTCGATCTCCACGATCAGCGGCACGGGCCTCGCGGCGCCGACGTTCTGACGTTGAGGTCGTCCCGGTCGACCGCACCCCGCTGCGGTCGACCGGGCCCGGCCCGAACATGAAGGAGAACCCCATGACGACCGACGACCACCTGCGAGGCCTGCGCGAGGAGCTCCGTGGCTACGAGGCATCCGGTCGAACGGACCGGGCCGCCCAGGTCCGCGCCGAGATCGACCGCCTCTCCAGCGCCGAGGTCGCCGCACCGGTGACCGAAGCCGCAGTCGCCGACGACCCCGCCGTCGAGACCGCCGACAAGCCCGCCACCGGCCGCGGCCGAGGCCGCAAGAAGGCCGACTGATGATCGTCGCCGACGAACAGATCCTCGCGGGTTCGTCGGCGACGATCACCGGCCGGTTCCGCGACCAGGACGGCGACCTGGTCGACCCGACCGGCCCCGTCACCGTCACCGTCACCCGCTCCGACGGGACCCCGGTCCTCGCCGCCGCGGCGACCACCACCCCGTCAGGCACCGTCGGTGTCCGTCAGGCGGCGCTCAACGCCGCGCAGACCGCGACGCTCGACGAACTGACCGCCACCTGGGGTGACGGCACCCAAGAGGTGACGACCCGCATCGAGGTCGTCGCCGCCTACTACGCGTCGACGGCCGACATCCGGGCGTCGGACCCGGCGCTCACCGACACCGCCAAGTACCCGTCGCCCGCGGTGGTCGCCGCCCGCCGCCTCGTCGAAACCGAGTTCGAGGACATCTGCGGCGTCGCGTTCGTGCCCCGCTACCGGCTCGCCCCGATGCGCGCGTCGG
>JAKPEG010000149.1 GCA_029552065.1 Actinomycetes bacterium | reverse complement strand
GGCGTCCTTGGAACCCGCCGACTCGCCGGGGCGGGAGACGGGAGTGAGGCGACCCTCGCGGACCAGTCGGTTGAGCAGCTGGGTGTGGTGGACGACCTCGTAATTGCCGCCCAGCTGCGGGTATTCGTTCTTCAGCGTGTTGTAGCAGTGCGCGCAGGTGACGACAATCTTCGTCGCGCCGACCTCGTTGAGCATCTCGACGTTTTGCATCGCGAGCATCTGGAAGAGGATCTCGTTACCCGAGCGGCGTGCGGAGTCACCGGTGCAGGCCTCGCCGTCCCCGAGCACGGCATAGGTGACGCCGGCCGTGTGCAGCAGCTCGGCGACCGCCCGCGACGTGCGCTTGGCGCGGTCCTCGAAGGCCCCGGCGCAGCCGACCCAGAAAAGGTAGTCGACCTCGGCGAGGTTCTCGACGCCGCCGCCCACGACCGGCACCTCGAAGTCGAGGGTCTTGGCCCAGTCCATCCGCAGCCGCGGCGCGAGGCCCCACGGGTTGGAGTTCTTCTCGAGGTTCTTGTAGAGGGTGGCGAACTCGCCCGGGAAGGCGCTCGCGATGAGGTTCTGGTAGCGGCGCATGTCGAGGATGTGGTCGACGTGCTCGATGTCGACCGGGCACTGCTCGACGCACGCGCCGCAGGTCGTGCAGGACCAGAGCACGTCCTCGTGGATGACCCCGTCGGTGCCCAAGGCGTCGTATGCCGTGAGCGGATGCTCCGGGTCGTAGCCCGCAGGCTCGCCCACGAGCGGCGCGTCGGCGAGCTTGAGCGTGTGCGCCGGCAGGTCGGCCCGCTTGTCCTCGGCCGCCATGAGCCAGGGAGCCTTCGCATAGGCATGGTCGCGCAGGGTCATCACGAGCAGCTTCGGCGAGAGCGGCTTGTCGGTGTTCCATGCCGGGCATTGGCTCTGGCAGCGACCGCATTCGGTGCACGTGGTGAAGTCGAGCAGGCCCTTCCAACTGAAGTCCTCGACCTTGTGGGCCCCGAGCGAGGTGTCCTCGTCGAGATCGTCCATCGCCTCCATGTCGAACGGCTTGCCGGCGACCATCATCGGCCGGGCTGCCCCCAGGGCGGTGCGCCCGTCGGCGTTGCGCTTGAAGTAGATGTTGACGAAGGCGAGGAATCGGTGCCAGGCCACGCCCATCGTCGGGGTGAGCGAGATGGTGATCATCCAGGCGAAGCTCACCAGGATCTTGATCATGGCCACGAGATAGATGAGCTGTTCGACGGTGTGCAGGTCGGCCCACGACCACAGGTATTGCGCGCCCCAGCCGGACAGCGGGAAGTGCCAGAAGATCTGCGGATCGGTGTAGCCGACGCCGAGGCCTATCTGCACCATGCGGGCCTCGAGGGTGCGCAGCAGCATGATGCACAACATGACGACGAAGATCGTGAACTCGACGTAGTAGGCCTGCCACCAGGTCGAGCCGAAGAAGCGCGAACGCCGACCCGCGGCCCCGTCGGCCGAGCGCGGGTGGTTGCGTTGGCGAATCCAGATGAGCACGCAGATGCCGATGAAGCCGATGCCGGCGAAGAGTTCGACGAGCCACTCGAAGGGTGTGAAGTGGCCGACGACGGGCAGCCGGAAGTCGGCCCAGATGAGCTGGAAGAAGGCGTTGACGAGCGTCGCGAAGAGCAGAAAGAAGCCGAGCGCCGTGAACCAATGCGCGATCGACACGATCGACAGCCGCCCGAGTCGGGTGTGCCCGAAGAACTCCTTGGCGACCGTCATCACCCGTGCGCCCGGCTGGTCGCGTCGGGTGTCGTCGGCGGCACCGGTCTGGAACAGCCGATAGAAGCGGAACACCTGGCGGAACAGCAGAATCCACCCCAACAGGGGGATGGTGAAGCACAGCACGATCGCGGTGATCTGCAGGGCGCTCATAGTCCGAAGTCTAGTGGCGGGTAAGCGCTTGCTCACCGGGCCCGCGTGTGACGCGCCTCGCGCGGTGGCGCACCGCACCAGCGGGTATGCCGCGCGGCATACCCCCTGCTGTCAGCCCTGTGTGCGCCCGTCAGTCGCGCAGGGAGTAGGTGAGCACGGCGTTGCCCGAGCTCGTGACGACGTGGTCGACCAGGTCGAGCCGGGTCGTGGGCTCCTCGGTGTTGAACAGCCGGCGCAGCCCCGACCCGGCGAGGACCGGATGGATCATGAGCGTGAGCGTGTCGATGACCCCGGAGAGGAACAGGTGGCGCACGAGGGTGGGGGACCCGGCGACGTTGATCTCCCCGCCCTCGCCCGCCTTGAGCTCACGGACGAAGGCGACCACGTCGCCCTCGATGAGCCGACTGTTGTTCCAGGCGAGCGGTCCGGTGAGGGTCCGGGAGGCCACCCACTTGGGGATGGGGTTGATGAACGCCCCGAAGTCCTCGTCGTTGCCCGGCCAGTAGCCGGCCCACTCCTGGTAGGTGCGTCGCCCCATGACCACGGTGTCCTGCTTCGCGAGCGCCGCCATCATGAGCGCGGGCATCTCGGCGTCGAAGTGGTCGAACTGCCAGAGGTTGGGCGCCTCGACGACCCCGTCGACCGAAGCGAAGAGGGCCGCGGTGACCTTACGCATCGGATGCTCCCGTCGCCTCGGCGATCCCGTCGGCCGCCGCCTCGAGCTCGGCCACGACGATCCGGCGCATCCTCAGCATCGCGGCGATCGCCCTGGAGGCGCGCTCCGGGTCGGGGTCGCCGGCGAGCTCGGCCAGCCGGGTCGGGATGATCTGCCAGGACAGCCCGAACCGGTCGGTGAGCCACCCGCACATCGACTCCTCGCCGCCGTCTGCGGTGAGGGCGTCCCAGAGCCGGTCGACCTCGGCCTGGTCGGGGCAGTAGACCTGGATCGAGGCCGCGGGGCTGAGGGTGAAGTGGGGCCCACCGTTGAGCGCCACATAGTGCTGGGTGCCGAGGCGGAACTCGACCTGCAGGACCGACCCGGTCGGGCCGTGCTCGTTCTCGGAGCCGTAGTGGTTCACGCCGAGGACTTCGCTGTCGGGCACCAGGCTCGTGTAGAGCCGTGCCGCCGGCTCTGCCTGCGTGTCGAACCACAGACAGGTGGTGATCCGTGTGCTCACGGCGATGCCCCTTCCTCGTGTCTCCCTCGCCAGACGATAGCCGCTGACACCTGCGCGCCCGATGCCGGGAACGGCCGGGCCGTTCCTGCTCGATTTTGACCATCAAGGCTGACATCATCCAGACGTGAACTCATCCACGGACTCGGCCGTGCGCGGGGACGCCTTCGAGGCGGCGGCGACGGCGCGAGTTGCCGAGACCCATCCCTCGGCCGATCTACTCGCCCTGCGGGCCTCGTTCAACCTCGTCCGGCTGTCGACCCTGCACGTCCACCGGCTCGAATCCGAGGTCCACCGCGACGCGGGCTGGAGCATGGCCGGTTTCCGGGTGATGTTCTGCGTGTGGGTGGTCGGTGAGCTGGAACCGAGGGAGATCTCCCGCTTCTCCGGCCTGTCGCGGGCGGCGGTCTCGAGCGTGCTCAACACCCTCGAACGTGACGGGCTCGTCGAGCGCCATCGCGAGTCGGCGGACCGGCGGCTGGTGACCGTGCGCCTCACGGCCGAGGGCGAGCGGCGACTCGTGGCGGCATACGACCAGGAGAACGCGGTCGAGCGGTCCTTCTTCGCCCCCCTCGGCGTGGCCGAACTCGAGGCATTCGTCGCCTCGATGAGCCGCCTGCTGCGCCAGCGTGGCGACCTGCCCGACTGACTCCCCGACGCTCTGTCCGTTCCGCCCGACCGAAGATCGCTCAACCTTGGATCATCAAGATCTAGACAATCTAAGCTTTAACCTCTAACCTCGCCGCATGGCATCCAAAGAGCGCTTCGCGCAGAGCATGGAGCTGCCCCCCGAGACGGAGCAGCCCAACGTCTACCCGCTCTCCTGGCACCGGGAGACGGCCAAGATGGAGGAGATCTGGGCCTCCGCCCAACGAGACCAGTGGGACCCACTCAAGCTGCCGTGGGACACCTTCGACCCCAGCTCCTATACGTGGGAGCAGCGGGAGTCGATCGCCTACTGGTGGACCCTGCTGTCGGTCTTCGACGCCTCCGCCCCGCCGGTCTTCGCCGAGGCGCTCATCAAGACCTACGAGGTGCACGAGGAGGACCCGGTCCGCCGCTGCTTCTTCTCGGTGACCCGCGACGAGCAGATGCACGAGCAGATGTGCGGCCTGTCCATCACGAAACTGCTCGAGCACCCCGATCCGCTCACCTACGAGCCCAAGACCGACATCGGCCGGCGGCTGCAGAAGAACGCCAAGTGGCTCTACTTCAACGGCGGGCGCTACTGGAGCGGCTACAAGACGGCCGTCCCGCGTTATTCGCTCGCCGTGCTCTTCTCGTCCTTCCTCATGGGCGAGATCGCGGCGGCGACGATCTTCCACCAGATGGCCGCCGGCTGCACCGAGCCGGTCTTCCAGGCGGCCTTCCGCAACATCGGCCGCGACGAGGGCCGGCACATGGCCATCTGCATGTCGGTGATGGAGCGCGACTACCCCAAGCTCGAACTCTCGGAGCGGTCGGTCATCACCAAGCAGATCCGCGCGGGCTACCTCTTCCTCTCGGCCGTGCTCTTCGAGCCACCGATGGACTTCTGGGACCTGCCGGCCGACTTCATCGACAACCAGCGCGAAGGCGAGCGGTTCGCCCGCGAGGCCGGCTTCCACATCCCCGAATACGAGACGAAGAAGCAAAACTGGCGCAACGCGATCCTCAACCTCAAGGGGGTGCTCGACCGTTACGAGATCCCGTTCCCGGCGATCCCCGAGGTCGGCGTCACCGGCGAGGAAGTGAGTGACGTCGACCTCGACGACATCATCCCCGTCTTCTGACCCCCTGGGGCTCGCCCCCTGCTCCCGGCGAGGCGGCGTCCCCCCGAGCCCACCCCTGGCTCGCGGGTCGCCGTGCCGGAGGTATGCCGTGTGCCCCTGCCACGCGGCATACCTCCGCTTCCGGCCCGACCACGAAAGGCGCCATGTCCGCGATCGTCCGTCTGCAGCCCTCGGGCCACGAGGTGACCTGCGAGCCCGGTGACACCGTGCTCACCGCCTTGGAGAAGGCGGGCTACATCATGCCCAACAACTGCAGGGCCGGAGCCTGCGGCGAATGCAAGACCAAGGTGCTCGACGGCGTCTTCGACCAGGGCATGGTCCTGGACATGGCGCTGTCGCAGGAGGATCGCGGCCAGGGCTTCGGGCTCATGTGCATGGCCAAACCGCTCAGCCCGAGTCTGGACATCGAGTTCGGCACGATCGACGCCCTCCAGAAGCTCTTCCCGCCGCGGGAGTTCGTGCCCTTCGTCGTCACCGACAAGGTCGCCCGCACCCCGACGATGGTCGAGTTGTCGCTGCGCCCGCTCGGGGAGAACCTGCGCTACTGGCCGGGGCAATACCTGATGATCGGCGACGAACGGGCCGGCGCACCGCTGCGGTCCTATTCGATCGCCAACGCTCCGCGACCCGACGGCGAAGTGCACCTGCTCGTCACCCGGGTCGAGGGCGGTCGCACGTCGACCTGGGTGCACGACCGCCTCGCCGCCGGCGACCAGATCCTCGCGCACGGTCCCTATGGCACCTTCGTCGGCGACCCCTCGGTCGACACCCCCGTGCTCTGCCTCGCCTCGGGGTCGGGCCTCGCGCCCATCCTCGGGCTCGCCGACGCCGCGCTGCGGCGCGGCTTCCGGCACGGGACGACCCTTGTCTACTCCGCGCGGACCGCGGACGACGCCCTCCTGCGTGGGCTGCTCACCTGGTGGGAGCGCAAGCACCGGACCTTCCGCTCGTTCACCACCTATACCGGGGCGAACCCGCCCGAGGGGGCGCAATTCACCGGACGTATCCCGACGATCCTGCCCGGGCTCTTCCCCACCCTGGAGAAGCACAGCGTCTTCATCGCCGGCAACCCGGACTTCGTCGAGGCCTGCAAGGCCGCCGTGCTCGGGCTGGGCGCCCGGCCCGAACTGGTCCATGTCGAGGGCTACTTCCCGCACTGGCCCGCCGAGATTCCCCCCGCCGACCGCCTCGGGTGACGCGACTCAGGGCAGGTCGGTGCGCGCCACCTCGGTGCCATCGGGCGCCCGCTCGACCCGAGCGGTGAGCGCCGGCTTGGACGCGCGGTCCTTGACCGCCCGTCCGGCAGACTTCACCGCGTCGCCGACCTTGTCGGCGACGTAGGGGACGGCCTGGGTCTTCACTGCGTGGCCGGCGGCCTCGATCCGGTGCTGGACCGGGTCGGACTGCCAGAGCCGCTTGCCCCCGCGCTTGATCTGCTCGTAGCGCTCGCGGCCCGCTCGGGTGCCCACGACATAGCCCAAGGCTGCGCCGGCGACGAATCCGATCATGCGAGCAGCCTCTCAGACTGCCAGGCCGATCCCAAACAGTGGACCCGGTCCAAGCGCCGGATAACCCTGTGTTGGAATACCCATAATCGGCATCGGGTTGACTGGGAGGACCCGACCCCTGCGCAGGAGCGGAGCGACCACGGACATGCCCATCCACGACGACGTCACCCACCTCATCGGCAACACCCCGCTCGTGCGGATCAACCGGCTCTTCCCCGATGCGGCGCCGGGCGTGACGGTGGCGGCCAAGCTCGAGTTCTACAACCCGGCCAATTCCGTGAAGGACCGGATCGGCGTGTCGATCGTCGACGCGGCCGAGGCCTCCGGCCAGCTCCCGCCGGGTGGCACGATCATCGAGGCCACCTCGGGCAACACGGGGATCGCCCTCGCGATGGTCGGTGCGGCCCGCGGCTACCACGTCGTCCTCACCATGCCGGAGTCGATGTCCAAGGAGCGGCGTGCCCTCCTGCGCGCGTTCGGCGCGGAGCTCGTGCTCACCGACCCGAGCAAGGGGATGAAGGGCGCGGTCGACGCGGCTGTCGAGCTTGCCGGCCAGCGCCCCGGAGCCGTCCTCGCGCGGCAGTTCGCCAACGAGGCCAACCCGGCGATCCACCGCCGCACGACGGCCGAGGAGATCTGGCGGGACACCGATGGCGGGGTCGACATCGTCGTCGCCGGCATCGGCACCGGGGGCACGATCACCGGAGTCGGCCAGGTGCTCAAGGAGCGCAAGCCCGGAGTCCAGATCGTCGCCGTCGAGCCGGCCGAGTCGCCGATCCTCAACGGGGGTCAGCCCGGGCCGCACAAGATCCAGGGCATCGGCGCCAACTTCGTGCCGGAGATCCTCGACACCTCGATCTACGACGAGGTGATCGACGTCAACATCGACCAGTCGGTCGCGACCGCGCGCGCCGCCGCCACCCAGGAGGGGCTGCTCGTCGGTCTCTCCTCCGGGGCCGCCCTCTATGCCGCGGGCCAGGTCGCCTCGCGCCCGGAAAACGCCGGGAAGACCATCGTCGTCATCGTCCCCAGCTTCGGGGAGCGCTACCTGTCCACCGTCCTCTTCGAAGGCCTGGTCGACTGAACCACCCGCGCAGGCATCAGCCTCCGCAGACCCGACCGAACGGCATACCGGATGTTCGCCGCACTCACCCAAGCCCTTCGCCGCGACCGCGGGCCGCAGTCCTGGCGGTTCGTGGCCGACCCCGACACGGGCCTCACCTCGCGGCTCGAGCCGGTCGGCGAGCCGGGTCCGGTCACGACGCCCCACCGGCACGTCGTGCGGCGGGCCGTCGCGATGGTGCGGGAGGACGTCGAAGCCGCGATGCGCCGCGACCCGGCGGCGCACTCCCGGCTGGAGATGTTCCTCAGCTCGGCCGGCCTGCACGCCGTGTGGGGCTACCGGCTGGCCCACGTCCTGTGGGAGAACCCGTCGACCCGGCTGCCGGCCCGGCTGTTGTCCCAGGCCGTGCGCTCGGCGACCGGCGTCGAGATCCATCCGGGGGCCACGATCGGCCGGCGTCTGTTCATCGACCACGGCATGGGCGTCGTCATCGGCGAGACGGCCGAGATCGGCGACGACGTCCTGCTCTACCACGGGGTGACCCTCGGGGGTCGTTCGCTGTCGAAGACCAAGCGCCACCCGACCCTGGGCAACCGGGTCGTCGTCGGTGCCGGGGCAAAGATCCTCGGGCCGATCCTGCTCGGCGACGACAGCCAGGTCGGCGCCAACTCGGTGGTCGTCAAGGACGTGCCCGACGGCTCGGTCGCGGTCGGCATCCCTGCGCAGATCCGCGCACCCGTCCCCGGCCTCTCGCCGGAGGAACTGCTCGACAACTACCCGGCGATCTTCATCTGACCGTCGGCGCGGCCCGCCAGTCCGCGCCGAGACAGCTGAAAGCCCTTGCGGCGAGCGGAAGTCCGGCTGTCGCCTCCGCGAGGGCGAGCGCGCTGTCGACCCCCGTCGCGAGCCGCCGATGGTATGCCGTCATGGCCTCCGCCGCGAGTTCGTCGGGGATCCGGCTCGTCGCCGCCACGACGGTGCGCACACCCAGGCTGAGCAGGACCGCGGCCAGTCCAAGGGACTCGTCACCCACCCGCACCGTGGCCCGACCCACCTCGCAGGCGGACAGGACGACGTGGGAGGCCCCCACGCCGACGTCGGGCAGTTCGTGCGCGAAGGCGGGACCGTCGGCCAGGCGCAGGGTGGAGAACAGTGGGCTCTGGGCGTGGTGGCGGCCGTGCGCGGCGATGTGGATGAGATCGCGATCGGCGAGCGCCCCGACGACCTCGGCGAGCCGGGCAGTCGTCGACGGGACCAGGCGACCTCCCCACACGGCCGCGACTTCGGCGGCTTCCCGGTCGGCGTGCTGCAGGTCCGGTCCGGCGATCGCGAGCACGCGGGGAGCCGGCAGCGGTTCGAGCTGGGTGCTGCGGATCCACGCGGAGGCCGTGCGGGCAAGCGTCGTGGGCCGTCCGTGCCTGCTCGGCAGCATCCCCCAGGGCACTCCGGCGACGGCCCGCGAGGGCACGACGACGAGTCGGCCGGTCGGACCGAAGGCGCCGGCGGGGCCGAACAGGATCTCGTCGAGCCTGCCGAGCCCGGCCGCGAGGGAGGTCTCGACGGCGGCCCGGACCGGTCCGATCCCCGGCAACGCGGCGGCCTCGACGTCGGCGCGCACCCGACGGACCAGCGCCGCGAACGCGTCGAGCGCGCCGACCCGCACGATCCGGCCGCGCCGGGCGGTGACGTGCACGGCATACAGGTCGGGGCCGTGCGGAACGAAGGAGACGAGGGTGGCCTCGGTGGCGCGAACGACGGCCAGGGCAGCGGCATAGGGCAGCGGGCGGGCGGGACGCCAGTCGGCCGGCCCGGCCTCGGGGCTGGCCCAGTCGAGGGAGCGGATCCGGCGCTCGAGGGCCGCGGCCTCGCCGCGCAGGGCCTCCTGCGCCGGCGGTGGGGCATCGCGCAGGTCCTCGCGGACCCGCCGCAACCGGGTGAGCAGCTCGGCTGCCCGCTCGTCCCGTGGAGGTCGCACGAGCGGCACCCGGTCCGACACCGCGCGCCAGCGCTCGGCCCGGGTGAACAGGGCGGCGACCGAGCCGCTCGCGACGCCTAGGCCGAGGTCCATCAGGGCGAGCCGGTTTGAGTGCGCCGACAGCGCCGTGCGCAGGTCGAGGCTGGACACCCGCCGCTGGGCGCGGGCCAGGTCGTCGGCTGCGTCGGCGAGGCTGCGCGACGCCCGCGCCGCACCGCCGACGTCGAGTGCGGCCATCCGCGCGGCGACGAGACGCAGGTGCAGTCGGGTCGGCAACGAGCCGGACCTGCGAAGCGGTCGGGCCACCCGGTACGCCGCGCGGGCACCGTCGAGGTCGCCGGCGTCGAGGCGCGCGTCGGCCTCGATGAGCGCGGCCCGTCGACTCACGTGTACGTCGTCCTCGGCGGCCGCGTGATCGACGAGAGCGGCGGCCAGCCGCGCCGTGCGGACCGGTCGGCGGTGGGCCACCGACTCGGCCTCGAGCAGTACGAGTTGGGCTCGCCGACGCCACCCGGCCGCCGACCGCTCCTGGAAGCGGCGGCGGGCGACCGCCGCGAGTCGTGCGCTGCCCTGCGGGTCGCCGAGCAGGAGCAGGGTGCGCGCGAGGTCGAGCTCGATCTCGGCGACGTCCTGACCTCCGCCCTCCCGGTCGGCCAGCGTGCGCGCCCGGTGCAGTGACTCCGCAGCCTCGTCGAGCAGCCCGGCCTCGAGCAGGACCCGGGCCTGGTCGAGCAGGCTCACGCTGCGATTGACGGCCACGTCCATCGCGTCGGCCGAGTCCATGAGGGCGAGCGCGGCGGGGAGGTCGCCACGGAGGTACTCGACATAGCCCTGGTTGTGCTGGGCCATGAATTCCATTGCTGCCGAACCGATCTCGTGAGCGAGCGCGGCCCCTCGCGCGAGGTCGGTCCGAGCCTCATCGAGCTGCATGAGCTGTCCGGCGATGACCCCGCGGTTGACGACGAGCCGCGCCCGGTCGGCCGGGGGGAGCAGGTCGAGGCCGACTTCGGCCTGCCGCATGAGGGCGAGCGATCCGGGCAGGTCGCCGCTGCGCCCGCGCATGGAGGCACCTTGCATGAGGCAGAGGGCCTCGAGGTCGGGTCGGTCCTGGGCCCGGGCCATCTCGAGGGCGTCGGCGAGCACTTCCTCCCCACGATCCCGGCCGCGTCGCTCGAAGGCGGTCCAGGCCTGGGCCAGGCGCACCCGGGCCCGGGTCTCGGCGGCCTCGGCGCTCAGGGCCGCGGGCGCGACCAACTCCGTGAGCAGGGCGCTGGCCCGGTCGAGGTGGCTCGCAGCGAGTTCGGGTTGATAGCCCTCGATGGCCGTGACCGCGAGGGAGTGCAGCCGTTGTGCCTCGGCGAGTCCGTCGAGGCCGTGCGTGGACGGCGAGTCGACCGCCACTAGATCTCGACGGTCGGGGTGATGACCGGCCGCTCGTCGGGATCGGCCGGGCGCAGGACGAATCGCGCGCTGCCGTGGGGGACCCCGTCGAGGACGAACCGGCCGGTCTCGTCGACCTCGGCGAGCAGGCTCGTCGTGCCGACCCGCAGCTCGACCGCCGCGGCCGCTCCGGTCACCCAGCCGTCGATGCGCACCGTGTCGGGCGGCACGCCCTCACCGGCCGGACCCACCGTCACCATGAGGCTCATCGTCGAGCTGGCGAAGGTCACCGACTCGGCCGGGGTGAACCGGTCGTCGTCGCGGACACCGGCGAGGGTCAGCTGCTGGAGCTCGGCGACCTCGGCGTGCAGGGCCGCAAGAGTGAGCTCGAACTTGATCCGATCCGTGAGGTCGCTGGGCATCGGGTCGGTCCGGGAGTGGATCTCACGGATCTCCCGCAGCACGTGCGCGTCGGTGTCGTCGAGGGGCGCGTCGGCCCGCAGGTCGGGGCTCATGAGGCGCTCCACGTGGGGTCGCCGGACAGGGCCGCGCGCAACTTGGCCAGGCACCTGCCGCGGGTGGGGCCGATCGAGCCGACCGGCATACCGAGCGCTTCGGAGACCGCGCCGTAGTCCGGGCGGTCGACGAAGGCGATGATCCGCAGGAGCGCTTGGCAACGCTGGGACAGGGTGTGGATGTGCTGCCACAGCCGCCGCTGGTCGTCGTGCAGGACCGCGGCGACCGCGGGGTCGAGCGCGTCCTCGTTGCGGGGGGCGTCCTCGCGGACGTCGTCGTCGCCCAGGTCGTCGCTCGGCAGCGCCCGACCCTCCTGCTTGAGGACCCGCCACGCCTCGCGGCGGACCGTCGTGATGAGCCAGGCGAGCACCGCCTGGGCGTCCTGGATGCCGTCGGCGCGTTCGACGAGCCGGATCCACGCAGTCTGGATGACATCCTCGCTGCGTTGGTGGTCCAGGCGCTGGGATCTCGCGGTGTGCCAGAGCACGGGGGTGAGCAGGTCGACGAGTTCGCCCATCCGCTCGCGGTCACCCCCCTGGTATGCCGCGAAAGCGGCGGCAGCACGGGCGGCCAGGCCCGCGGAGGCGTCGGCGTTCACGGGGTCTCCTTCCATTCCTCGATGACCGCGCTCATGCACGCACGTCCGCGCGCGACCGCCGTTGCCCGGTCGATCGCCGCGACGTCGTCCCGAGCGGCGATCGCAGCCGCGATCTCGCCGGCGAGCACGGGGGCGGCGAAGGACGTGCCGCTCCAGGTGGCGAAGCCGCCGCGGTAGTCGTCGGGGTCGATGGTCGTGCGGGCGCGTCCGGCGTAGTCGACCCGGGCCGAGGCCTGGGCCGAAGCGGTGACGTCGGTGGGGAAGGTGCTCACGAGGTTGCTGCCCGCGCGAAAGGTGGTCACCCACGGCCCGTCGTTGGAGAAGAACGCGACGGTCGTGCCGTCGGGGTTGCGTGCGCCGACACTGGCCAGCGGCACCCGGTCCTCGGGCACGTCGGCGAGGGGCGTGGCCAAGCCTGCGGGGTACATGGGGGCGAGCGTCGAGGAGTTGCCGGCGGCCGCCACGACGGCGACCCCGTGCTCGCCGAAGTCGCGCAGGAGGGCCCCGAGCGGGGCGTCCATCGACGCGTCGCCGGCCTGTTCGTGGTAGTAGCCGAGCGAGAGCGACAGCACGTCGACGAGGCCCTCCGGGTCGCCGTTCTCGAGCGCCTCGCGGTGGCGGGCGAGGAGCAGGGCGAGCGTGTTGATGAGGCAGCTCTCGGGCACGACGCCGTCGTCGCCCATGACCGGGATCGCGAGGATTCGTGCCTGCGGACACAGCTGGCGCACGAGCCCGGCGATGAAGGTGCCGTGGCCGGTGTCCGAGCCGATCACGGGGTCGAGCGGGTTGCCCGGGGGCGCGGTGTAGTCGCCGCCTGCCGGCCCGCCGAGGCCGAGCCGCATCCCGGCCCAGCTGACCTCGCTCGTCGCGCTGCCGCCGGCCGGGAACCACGGGTGGGTGCCCAGCCCGGTGTCCGGCACCGCGACGACCGGCGCCCGCTTGACCTTGGCGGCCCGCAGCGCGGGATCGGGCAGCACGAGGCTCACGGGCGAGCGGCCGCCGCCGCCCGGCCGGGCGTATTCGCTCGCCGGCGACCCGGTGCCGACCCAATAGGGGGTCCCTACCCAATAGGGAGTGCCGACCCAATAGGGGGTCCCCACCCAATAGGGGGTGCCCCCGATCGCGGGCGCAGAGGTCATGAGGTGGTCGAGGGCGAGGGGTGCTCCGGTCTCCGCAGCCCTGTCTTGCACGGTCCGCAGCACCGGCCAGGCGTCGACGGGGAGGGCGGGTTGGCCCTCGTCGGGGTGCAGGGAGACCTGCTGAACCCAGTGGCGCTGCAGCACGTCGAGCGCGGCGGGGTGCAGCGACTTGGTGCCCCCGGGCCCGGGTGTGACGACGAGCCGGGCCCGCACCCCGAAGTCGGAGGTGACCTTGTCGATCGCCCTGGTCGTGTCGTCGAGGGCCCGCCCGGGGGTCGCCCGGACCAGCAACCGGTCACCCACGTAGACGGTGCTGCCGGGGGCGCCGCCACCCGGCATACGCATAGCGGACACGGGGTCGAGCACGCGCGCGCCGTAGCGCGTCGCGACCTCCGGCGACACCTGCGCGGGAGGCGGCGTCGCGCTCAGCGGGGGGACGGCGACCTGCGGCGGGCGGGCGGTGGTCATCGGGTCCTCGAAGGGGAGATGGGACTGGACTCCGAGCCTAGGCCAGGGGTCCTCGTCCTGTCAGGAGACCTGCGCGCGAGCCCAGATACCGGATGTATGCCGCGCGGTCGCCGGTTCCGTCACCGCCTCGCGCGGGGTATCTGTCCGGCCCGGTGCACACTCCTCGGATCGGCTCTGTGGGCGACACCCGCGGCGTCGGCCGGATGCGGCGTGACGAACGCTCTCCCCCGTTCGTCGCGCCGTCATCCCTGCTGTGCGGCCCCGGTCGCTTGCACCCAGCGGGGCAGGGCCGCGGCCCGTTAGGCTGGCTCGCGCCGCGGTCGCCCAGCGCTGCGCGGCACGGGAGGGCTCGCATAGTGGCCGAGTGCGGCGGTCTTGAAAACCGCTTGGCGGGCAACCGTCACGTGGGTTCGAATCCCACGCCCTCCGCTTCTCGTTGTGATTTCAACAACATTGGGAGAAGTCTCCGACGGCGACACGGCCTGGGGGGTCGGACCGCCGCCGTCTGAGTCACGGGTCGGCGGGAGCGGACATGAAAAGACCCGGCCCACGAGGGGCCGGGTGAGTAGGTGCCTAGTCTACCCACTCTTGGGGACAGTTGGGAACACTACGCACCCTCCTCTCTCCTGTGGAACACCCACGGTCACCAACCTGGTGGTCTTCGCTGCCCCCCCGCCGGGTCGGTGAGCTGGTTCGAACGGAACGCGCTCTCCTGCAGCTTCCACCACCAGTGACCACCCACTCCCTCTTCCTTCGAGCCGCGCAGACCGCCCGCCGTGGGCCCACCCCTCGGGTTGACGAGTCCGAGGGGAATCCGCTCGCGAACCTGCCGTATGGGCAGGGCCAAGTCACTGTCGTTGGAGATCACGACCGCGCCGTCGATGCGCCCATCAAGGGCGTCGGTCAGGAGGTGCGCGGCGACGTTAACGTCACTGCCCTTCTCTTCAAGATGCAGGTACTTGACGAGGA
Source organism: Actinomycetes bacterium (assembly GCA_029552065.1). Taxonomy (GTDB): domain Bacteria; phylum Actinomycetota; class Actinomycetes; order Actinomycetales; family Dermatophilaceae; genus Phosphoribacter. Next base: position 19,680 of record JAKPEG010000149.1, on the reverse strand, counting down.
AGCGCGCGTCCCTCACTGCCCTCCCAGCCCCGTCCTGAACCATGACAGGCCAGGCAGAGGTTGTTACCGTTGGTCGTCCAGTGACCGAGTTCTCGGTGGCCAAGAGTCCCGTCTTGGTGCGTGCCACGTAGTTCCCGTACTCCACCCAGTCGACGCTGCCGGACGCTAGTAGCGCCTTGAGATGACGTCCTGGTCGCGATGTCCACCCGGGTTCGTGACTGCGTCGACTCTTGCTGTGCAGTAGACGACATGCTCAAGGTTGCTCACGGACCAACTCCCTTGCGTGGCGATCGCGTTGAGAGCCAGCCCACGAACGTCGAGCCATCGCCAGCCTGCGGCCGCACGACCGCACAGCGCGCGTCCGCCGTAGTAGAGGTTGTAGGCATCGACGTAGACGCCTACGCGCACCAGTCGCCGTTGCGTCACGGACAGACCAACTCCCGGATTCGAGCGAGGGTCTGCTGCGCGTCCGTGCCCAGACTCTGACGCAGGATCTCGTCGCCGGAGGGGCTGGGCCTCAGTACCGCGTTGACGACCTTCGCGATCTCGGACCCGAGCCGATAGATGCGGACAATATCCCGGCCGTCGCTGCCCAATGTCATTCCCGAGCGAGTCAGCGTCATGACTTGCGCGCAGGCTCGCGCATTCACATGTGCTCCTGGGCAACCGACCGCGCCTGAGGCGCCTCCTGCGGGAGTACCAACGCCAAGTTCCTCAACAGGGCCAGGGGCTAAGCACGTCGGGCTTGAAAGCCTTCCGATGAACTCCGCTTCTCGTTGTCACAGCGCGAATGCTCACCGCGACGAGTGCGCGCGACACCACCGAGCCGCGCTCACACCACCCAGCCGTGGCCGATGGGCACCGACGCGGGGCCGTGGATGACCTTGGCGAGCTGGCGGGCCTGGGCGACCATCCGGTCGGCGGAGTCCCACACCTCGGCGTCCTCCTCGACGAAGCCGCCGGCCAGGTTGGTCGAGGTGATCTCCACCCGCAGCCAGCCCGGTGCCGGGCGGGCGCGCACGTGCACGGTGAGTTCGAGGGTGGGGACCCAGCCGGAAACCCCGAGGTCCCAGGCGATCGGCGGGAAGGCGTCGACGACGAGCGGCAGCATGAGGGCACTCGGCTCGCGCCCGTCGCTCATCCGGAACCACGCCCGCAACTGCCCGAGGCCGGTCGGTCGTCCGTCCGGCCCGCCCGTCGTGTCGGGGTCGATCCGCATGTCGTAGTGCTGCATGACCTCGACCTCGTCGTGCGGATAGCCCGCAAGGTCGCTGATCGGCACGCACTCCTGCGGCGGCGGCAGATAGGGCGGCCGCGCGACCGTCCGCGCGTCGTCGGCCACCGACCCGAGGTCGGCGAAGGTCGCGATGGCGCGCAACCGCTCGAGCGGTCTGCCGTCCCGTCCCGGCTGCCACACGCTCGCCTGGCCGGTCGACATCGACCGACCGGCCCGGATGACCTCCGTGCGTACCTCGGTGGGCCCCGGGTCGGCAGCCGCGAGATAGAAGGCGCTCACGCAGAGCGGGTCCGGGTGGCCCAGTTGCCCACGGAGGCGTTCGACGAGCCCCTTGAGGGCCACCGACACGGTGAGCCCGCCGTTGATCGGCCCCTTGTGCACGCGCCACGAGGCGGGCAGGTCGGCGACGAACTCGTCCGGGGAATCGGTCGGCGTGACCGTGATCGCCCGGTCGAAGTCGCTGTCGAGTTCCTCGAAGTCGGGATCGGCCGGGGCTCCCCAGGCGCCGACTCCCGCCGCCCCGCTGCCGGGCAGTTCACCGTCTGCCATCGTCGCCTCCCACCGGTCGTGCGGTCGCGTCAGTGTCCTTGTCCTTGCCCCGTTCGACCGCGCTGCCGATCGCCGAGCTCAGCCGGTTGACGGGGACGAGGTTGCCCAGGAGGAAGACCAGCCGGGTGAGCATCCCTTCGCGGTCCTGCGGCCCGGCCGTGTCGAGCGCCCGCGAGAGGGTGAGCCACAGGTGCTCGAGGTGCCGCTCGGCCGGTGGCGTGGGGTCGGGCCATTCCGCGGCCATCCGGCCCCCCGCGGGGGCTCGTCCGGCGCGCAGCGACTCGGGCACCCCGTCGAGGGCGGTCGGGTCCGCGAGCCGGGCGAGCAACAGGCCGTCGGGTCGCACGACGAAGACCTCGCCGTCGGCGGCACCGAGCGCTCGCTGCAGCGTGAGGTCTGCGACCACGGGGTGCGTGACCACGGGGTGCGTGACCACGGGGGCCGCCGCCCCGTCAGTCCGCGGATTCACGAGGACGAGTCGGCAGGTCTCCGGTGCGAGCGCGTCGGCCAGCCGCGCCTCGGCGGCGACCAGGGCGGCATACCCGCTGGTGTCCGTCCCGAAGGCGAGCAGGCCGAAACCGTTGCCGCGCAAGCGGTTGAGCGTCGTGTCTGCTCCGTCGACGGAGACCGCCCAGTCGGGGACGGGGTCGCCGGGCAGCGTCCCGCGCGCGCGCTCGTCCGCGTGCCAGGTGAGCGGCGAGGTGTGGGCGTGGGTCGCGCTCGACTGCCGCGGGTTGATGAGGAAACCGAAATCCGGGTATGCCGCGGCGAGCCGCAGGATCGCCTCGCGGGTCACCCGGTGGCCGTCGCTGCCGGGGGTCATGAACCGGGTCGACTTGCCGGCGTTGGCGACGTTCTGCTCCCAGGCCGACCGGCGCTCGACGGCGTAGGCCCGCAGGAGTGCCGGGTCGGCTCGCCCGTCGACGACCGCTGCGAGCATCCAGGCGAGCGTCTCGGCGTCCTCGATCCCGGAGTTGAGCCCGCGGACGCCGAAGATCGGCACGAGGTGGGCGGCGTCTCCGGCGAAGACGACCCGCCCGTGGACGAAGTCGTCGAGCGCACGGGCGTGTGCCATATAGAGGCCGTGCCACTCCAGCGTCCAGGGGACTTCGTTGCCCAGCCAGTCGAGGTGGCGTGTGATCCGCTCGGTGATCCGGTCGACCTGCAACTCGGCCTCCGGGTCGGCGTCGGCCGCGATCTGATAGTCGATCCGCCAGATGTCGTCGGGCTGCTTGTGCATGAGCACCGTCGAGCCGGGGTTACTCGGCGGGTCGAACCAGACCCGACGCTCGACCGGCAGGTCGACCGGCCAGTGGATGTCGGCGATGACGTAACGCCCCTCGTAACTCGTGCCTTCGAGGGTGAGCCCCGCGAGCTCCCGCATCCGGCTGCGTCCTCCGTCGGCGGCGACCACCCAGGCGGCCCGCAGCTGTCGGGGCCCGTCGGCGGTGGCCAGGTCGAGGACGACCTGCTCGCCGGAGTCGTCGAAGCCGGTGACCTCGGCCCGCCAGAGGAGCGTGACGAGCGGCTCGGTGAGCAGCCGGTCGACGATCATCTGCTCGAGCTCACACTGACCGATGTTCACCATCGGCGGGCGCACGTCGTGCTCCCCCGTGGGCATCCGGAAGGTGAACACCTCGGTCGACCGGAAGTAGCTGCGCCCTCCGATCCAGGGGAGGGCCACCGCTTCGATCCGGTCGGCGAACCCCAGCCGCTCGGCAACCTCGAGGCTGTGCCGGGAGATGCAGATGGCCCGGCTGCCATAGGACACGTGGTCGGCCGCCTCGAGGACGGTGACCGGGATACCTCGCGCGGCGAGGCCGAGGGCCAGAGTCATCCCCACCGGTCCGGCGCCGACGACGACAACCGGTAAAGGGGAGGCGCCGGGGGGCGTCGATGCGACGACGGACGGCGGGTATGCCGTCGGCTGCGGATAGTGCGACGTCGTCATCGCGCTCCTGGTTCGACGCGGGGCGTGCGGGCTCCTTCCCAGGTGTACCACTGCTTCCGCGGGACACGTTCGTCGGGGTGGTGCGGAGCTTCCGCGGATCTTCCGCGTGCGGACTGCGGCTCACGGGAGGCAGACGCGAGAACGCCACCGGCGACGGGGCCGGTGGCGTTCGAGGGTGCGGGTGTGGGCGTCAGACCTGACGCATCATCACCAGGTCGCGCCGGTCGTAGCGGTAGGTGTTGCCACGATCGGTGGCGCGGCCGAAGAGGGGGAACAGGACGATCCAGCTGGGCATGACAGTTCTGACTCAGTTTCGTATCAAGGGATTTCGCCTCCCTCGGACGAGGGCGGCATAGTCCATTCTACCCGATCCCGAGGTGTGTCCCGGACGTCACGGCCGTCGCATGCCACGATGACGCCATGGCCGAGAAGGACCGACGCGACCTTTGCGCCGCCGCGTGCGCGCCCCCCGCCCCGGCGCGCCTGGTCCTGCGGGGCCAGGTCTTCGACGCCTCCCGGCCGGCCGTCATGGCGATCGTCAACCGCACCCGCGATTCGTTCTATCCGGGCAACCGACACGCCGACCTCGACAGCGCCGTGCGGGCACTCGACGAGGCGGTCGCCGCCGGCGCCGACATCGTCGACGTCGGCGGGGTTCGGGCAGGCCAGGAAGGAGAGACGGTCACTGCGGCGATGGAGGTCGACCGGGTCGGGCCCTTCCTCGAACGGGCGCGCGCGGCATACCCACGGCTCGTCCTCAGCCTCGACACCTGGCGGTCCGAGGTGTTGCGCGACGTCGCCCACCTCGGCGTGGACCTCGTCAACGACACCTGGGCCGGCTACGACCCCGAACTGGTCTGCGTGGCCGCGGTCGCGGGGGCGGGTTACGTCGTCTCGCACACCGGGGGGCGTGCACCGCGGACCGATCCGGTCGACGTCACCTACGGCCCGGATCCGCTCGACGTCGTCACCGACGTCGTCGCCACCCTTCGCGCGGGGGCCGCCCGCGCGGTCGCCGCCGGTATGCCGCCCGAGCGGGTCCTGCTCGATCCCACCCTCGACTTCGGCAAGACGACGGTGCTCTCGCTGCGGGTGTTGCGGCATACGGCTGACGTCGTCGCGCTCGGTTTCCCCGTCCTCCAGGCGCTCTCCCGCAAGGACTTCGTCGGCGAGACCCTCGACCTGCCCGCCGACGAGCGGCTCGAGGGCAGCTTGGCGGCGACCGCCGTGGCCGGCTGGCTCGGGGCGACGGTCTTCCGCGCCCACGACGTGCGGGCGACCCGGCGCCTCGTCGACATGGTCGCCTCGATCCGGGGGGACCGTCCGCCGACGGTGTCCGCCCGGGGTATCGGCCCGCACAGCCGCGCGGCAGATGGCGCGCGGTGACGACCGGGGAGCGAGATTACCCGCCAGTAAGTCAAATTCGCGAGCGTGAGCAGGCCGCCGGTCGATTAGCCCGTGCTAACGTCAGCGCCGGTTGCAGTTGCAGTTCCTCGCAGGACGGGCATCGCGCCGACGCCACGAGTGGCTCGGTCGATGCCTCAAACACTCGGGCCTTGCCCGGTTGGTGGGGTAGGCGGCAGCACCGGGGCCCACGAGGTGTGGGCACCAGTGTCCAGTTACAGAGAGAGTTGTCTACATGGCACAGGGAACCGTCAAGTGGTTCAACGCCGAGAAGGGCTTTGGTTTCATCGCCCAGGACGGCGGCGGCCCCGACGTTTTCGTTCACTACTCCGCGATCCAGACCCAGGGCTACCGGACCCTCGACGAGGCGCAGCGCGTCGAGTTCGAGGTCACCCAGGGCCCCAAGGGCCCGCAGGCCGACGCGGTTCGTCCGCTCTGACCAGCGAGTGACGCAGAGCTGACCTCGATCGTCAGCACAGAGACGAGGGCCCCCGGGAGTTTCCCGGGGGCCCTCGTCTGCGGGCAGAAGGCGACGTATCAAGCGGCACCTGGCGCGCTCCTCGTCCTTGGTCGACGAGATGACCGACCCGGACTAGTCCGAGTGGGCCATCTCGAGGGCCATTGACACGTGACCGCGCAACCGGGTTGCGTGTCACTGCACGCTCTCGGGGGTCCTTCCTCTCCCACTTCGGAGGACCAGTCGCATGTTCCACGTCATGCTGTCCGCAGAGCGCGTCCCCCCTCACTCGCTCCCCGCCCGGCGACGTCTCGCCGCGCTCGCGACGGCCCTCGCGATGGTCGTCCTCGGCACCCCGCTGGCCGCACCCGCCCTCGCCGATCCGGCGAGCCCGCTCACCGTGACGAACACGGCCAACCCGAGCCCCGTCGCCTCCGGCGCCGAGATCACCTACACGATCACGGCGGTCAACACCGGTGGATCCAAGGTCACCAACCTCGTGTTGGCCGACCAGCTCAACGGCGTGGGCACCATCCAGTCGCCGCCAGCGGCCCCGCAATACGTGGTGACGAGCAGCCAGGGCACGTGCACCCAGTCGGCCCAACTGGTCACCTGCACCGGCGGATCGCTCGCCGGCGGAGCCAGCTGGACCGTGACTATCCGCGGACTGGTCACCGCGCCGAGCGGGTCGACGATCAACAACACGGCGACCATCACCGGCACTCGCTCCGCGCAGAACTTCACGACGAGCACCGGCAACCAGACCCTCGTGCAGGGCGGCTCCGGTTCGTCGCTTCCCGACCTCTCGCTCAACAAGACCGGCCCCACGTCGGTCGTTGCGAACACGAACTTCGACTACACCCTCACCGTCAACAACCTCGGGTCGGTGAATGCCACCGGCATCACCGTGCAGGACACGCTGCCCGCCGGAGTGACCCTGCAGGGCACCCCCTTTGCGACGACCAGCCTGTTCAACTGCACCTCGGCGGGAGCCCCGATCACCGTCACCTGCACCGGTGGGGCGGTCAACGCCGGGCAGAACGGCTCCATCACCCTGCACGTCCGGGCCCCCTCGACCGGCCCACTCACCAACACCGCGGTGGTCGACCCGACCAATACCATCGCTGAGGGCAACGAACTGAACAACACCTCCGCGACGGTCAACACGAGCGTCACCGCCGTGCCCGCGCCCAACCCGCTCACCATCGTCAAGACCGACGACTCCACGGTCATCGCCGGTGCCGGGCCCGACCCGGTCGCGCCACTGGAAACCCTCACCTACAAGATCCGGGTCACCAATGCGGGGACCACGCGTGCCGATGACGTCACCGTCGTCGACGGCACCCAAGGCCTCGACGCGGCGTCGGTCGTCGCCACCCAGGTCATCGTCAACGGCGCCCTCGGCACCGGCAACGGGTGCACCGTCGCCGCGCCTCAGGTGACCTGCCGGATCCGGAGCCTCAACGCCGGCGGCACGCTCACCGTCACGATCACCGGCAAGGTGATCGCCCCCGCCGGCACGGTGCTCATCAACACCGCGACCGCGACCGCCAACGTGAAGAACACCGGCGTGACCGCGAGCGCGACCGAACAGACCACCGTGCGTCCCGCGGTCGATCTGGGGGTCACCAAGTCCGGCGCCCCCGACCCGGTGTGTGCGAGTTCCTGGCCGTCAACCAACCCAGCCGACGTCTGCACCGGCGGGCTGACCTACACGATCACCGTGGGCAACAGCGGCATACGCCCCGCGGATGGGGTGCTCGTCCGTGACGCGCTGCCCGTCGGCACCATCTACGACAGCTACGCCAACGTCGGCATGGCGGACTTCCTCTGCGCGCTCATGCCCGGCAACGTCCTCGAGTGCACCAACCCGACGATCGCCCCGGCCGCCACCGAGACCTTCACCTTCACCGTCGTCGCTCCGCCCACCACGGGACCGTTAAGCAACACGGTGACTGTCGACCCCGACAACACGATCTTCGAAGCGGACGAGACCAACAACAGCGCCACGACCACCGTCCTGGTGAACACCGGCGTCGACCTCACCGTCTTCAAGTACGACTCGCCGGGTCCGGCCGCCGACCCCGCCGGGACCATCCCGGCATACCCGAACATCACCCAGGGCGTCGACCCGATCGCGACCAACGGGACGCAGTACTACACGATCTACGTCGACAACCTCGGCACCCAGGACGCGACGAACGTCCGGGTCGAGGACACCCTGCCCGCGGGCACGACCTACCTCGGTGCGACCGCCGACGAGGGATTCTCGTGCTCGTATGCCGCCGGCAAGGTCACCTGTGTCGGGGGCAGCCTGCTCGGCACCGAGGGCGAGTTCTACGCCAACCCGGCACAGGGGATCGTCCCCAAGGGCAACCAGTTCGCGACGATCACCATCCGGGTCTTTGCGACCAACGCAGTCCAGCCGGCCATGCACAACGAGGTGCGGGTCGACCCGCTCGGTGAGATCCCCGAGGCCAACGAGGCCAACAACCTCGCGGTCCAGGACACCACGGTGACCGTCGGCAACTCCCCGCTCAACGCCTTCAACCAGCTGACGATCCTCAAGACCCAGGCCGACCCGGCCGCCGGGTTCATCGCGACCAACGGCCGCACCACCTACCTGCTCCACGTGGCCAACGAGGGCACGGATCCGGTGAGCACCGTCGTCGTCAAGGACACCCTGCCCGCCGGCTCGCGCTTCGTCTCGGCCGTCGACTCCGCGGGGCCCTTGTCGGACTCCTTCGCCTGCAGCCACGACGGCTCGGCTACCGCAGGAGTGGTCACCTGCACCGCGGGTGCCCTGTCCGGCTCGCTCAACACGATCCCGGGTGTCCCCACCTCGCGTGACATCCTGGTGACCTTCTTCGCCCCCAACAACCCGGGCAACTACACGAACATCGCCAAGGTCGACCCGGACAACCTGGTGCCCGAGGGCAACGAGTTCGACAACCAGTCCTCGGCTGCCGTCGTGGTGCGGACGGCCGGTAACGGCGGCCAGAACTCGGTCTACCAGCTCACCATCGACAAGACGGCGACCCCGATCGTCTCGACGAGCAGCCCGATCTCCTACACGCTCACGGTGACCAACGCCGGCACCGACCCCGCCTTCGGTGTGGTCGTGCGCGACGTGCTCCCGGCCGGCACCGGCTTCATCTCTGCGGTCGACGCAGCCCCCGGACCCAACCAGTTCACCTGCGCGGCCGTGGCCGGGGTCGTCACCTGCACGGGTGCCACCCTCGGTGGCAGCGACGGGACCCTGTCCACCGCCTCGGCCACCAGGACGATCGTCGTCACGGCCTTCGCCCCCACTCAACCGGGCATCTACACGAACAACGCCTTCGTCGACCCGGACAACACCATCCCCGAGGGCGACGAGACCGACAACCACGCCTCGGCCGACACCAAGGTCGTCGTCGGCGCCGGCTACATCGATCTCACCGTGACCAAGTGCGACGGCGGGCCGTGCCCGACCGACGGCAACCCGGTCCAGATGAACGCCCCCGTCACCTACACCGTGACGGTGAGCAACCTCGGCACCGACCCGGCCTTCCAGGTCACTCTCCGTGACGTCCTGCCTGCCGGCGTGACCTTCCTTTCCGCGGTCGACCAGGCCGGTGGAGCGGGCAGCTTCACGTGCAGCGAGTCCGGCGGCGTCGTCACGTGCATCGGTGGCACGCTCGACGGCAGCCTCGACCTCATCGCCGGGGTGCCGACCGAACGGGTCGTCCTCGTCTCGGTGATGCCGCCGCAGCAGCACGGGCTGGTCATCACCAACCAGGCCTTCGTCGACCCGGCCAATGCCATCGCGGAGTCCAACGAGACCAACAACGCGGCGGTCGACACCTCCCTGGTCGTCTCGCCGTTCGACGTCGCCCTCGACAAGGAAGGCCCGACGACGGCCCACCAGAACAACACCGAGGACTACACGATCACTGTGACCAACAACGGAGCCGCCGTCACCGACGTCGTTGTCGACGACCCCCTGCCGACCGGGCTCATCGTCCTGGGCGTCACTGCCACCCCGTCGAACTTCACCTGCCAGGTCTTCGAGAACCCGGTCAACTTCGTCCGGTGTGTCGGTGACATGGGCGCCGCGGGCAGTGCCACCGCGTCGGTGACGATCACCATCTCGGTCTTCGTCACGGCCGACGGTGGGACCCTCGACAACGAGGCCTGCGTCGACCCGGCGAACGTCATCGTCGAGTCCGACGAGGCGAACAACTGCGACACGAAGTCGAGCGTCGTCGACACCTTCCGCCCCAACATCGCCGTCCACAAGTCGGCGTCGGTGGGCTCGGCGACCATCGGTCAGGTCTTCTCCTACACGGTGACGGCATCCAACATCGGCGACGCCCCGGCGGCCGCCGGCTGGACCGTGGAGGATGGTCTGCCCACGGAGGTGACCTTCATCGGGGCCTCGGGCGACAACGGAGGCACGTGTGTCCACGACGGTTCGGCCACCGGCGGCACGGTGACGTGCACGCCGCTGGCCCTCGGCCCGGGCGCCCAGGAGACCTACACGATCGAGGTGCGCGCCAACGCGTCGGCAACATCGTCCTTCACCAACACCGCTGCGGTGTCCGGGACGGTCGACGCCGACGGCGCCACCGAGCCGTGTGTGTCGAGCCTTTGCGGGCCGGAGACGAGCGTCGCCAACAACAGCGATTCGGTCACCGTCGGCGCCGGCGGCCCGGCGATCGACCTCGTCGTCGGCGACATCACCGACCTGCCCGATCCCGCCGAGCAGGGCGACGCCGTCACCTACACCGTGGTCGTCACCAACGGCGGCACCCAGGACGCGCTCGCGGCCGACGGCAACGAGGTCGTCGTGCACGTCTCGGTCCCCACGGTGGGCGTCACTCTCGGCGCAACCGTCGGCTCGCAGGGCTTCGGCTGCGTGGCGAATTCGGGACACTCACTCGTCACCTGCACCGGTGATCTCGACGGAGGCGAGTCGACGACCCTGTCGATCACCCTCCTCACGACCGGCACGACGCCCCCGTCGCTCGAGATTGTCGTCACCGCAGACCCGTTCGACGCCATCGCCGAGGCCAACGAGGCCGACAACACGGCGAGCGAGACGACGTCGGTGACGAGCACCGCGTGCACCGGCTGCATCGACCTGGTTCTCGGCCAGATCTCGGCGGACCCCAACCCGGGGGTCGACGGTGGACAGGTCACCTACGAGTTCGCAGTCACCAACATCGGCGACAACCCGACGTCGACCGACCCCGACCCTCTGGTCGTGGCCGTTCAGCTCGATTTCAGCGCCAACGAGTCGGTCTTCGTCTCGGCCACCGCCACCAACGGTTTCACGTGCGCGGCCAACCCCTTCTTCGGGAACGGAGTCGGACAGAGCCTCACCGCGCCCGAGGTGCTCTGCACGGCCTCGGTGAGTGGGCTCAACCCGGGCGAGGGCACGCTCATCAGCATCGTCGTCACCGTCAACACGGCCTTCACCCCGAGCTTCGTCGACTTCGACGTCGCGGTCGACCCGGGGAATGTCGTCGGCGAAGACACGAATGCCAACAACGACGGTGGCCTGCGCATCGACGTGGTGGCCCCGTGAGCGTCGTCCGGACCGGAGGGGAGCCGCGCGTGACTACGGCGAGTACCCGGCATACCCGCCGGTATGCCGCCCGCGTCGCGGCGGCGGCGGCCCTCCCCCTCGTGTGTGCGGGGGTGCTCGCGAGCACCCCCGCCGCCGAGGCGGCCGCCGGCTGCCGGATCTACGTCGCCAGCGGTGACGACTACACCGCCGGAAACGCGTTGAACGACAACGAGAGCCGCTATCCGGAGCAGTTGTTGGCGGACCATCTCGTCGCCCCGGGTTGGTGCCTCTACAACCAGGGCAAGAACGGCCAGACGTCGTCGTCGTTCATCTCCGGCGGGGGCATGGCCTCGGCCTACACCATGCGCCCGGACCTGCACACCATCCAGCTCGGCGAGCAGAACTCCACCGTCGTCAACGCCATCAAGAGCTGCTTCGACAAGGTGAAGGACCACGACTTCGCCGGCGCCATGGCCTGCGCGGCGGCGATCGAGGCCAACTCCTCGGTGTGGACGTCGATGACGAGCAACTACACGTCCCTGCTGGCCACCGACAAGATCATGGCCAGCCAGCGACCTGGGTTGGTCGTCGCGGTGGTCGGCTATCCCAATCCCTACCCGCGGGCGGGCGACGTCGTCGACGAGATCGTCGAACTCTGCGTGCCGCTCATCGACACGATCCCCACGTGCACGGCTCGCTGGGCGCAGCTGCCAGCGGCACTCACCGCGCTCGACCGGGTCTTCACCAAGCTCAACACCACGCTGAAGAACGCCCTCGCGCCCTTCCAGGCCGGTCCCAACGGCTGGCGCTACGTCTTCGTCGACGTCAACCCCAAGTTCGAGGACCACTGCATGACGATGAAGGTGCAGATCAAGACCAAGGTCGAGCACCCGGAGGAGAGCGGCGCGGTCCACCAGCACGACTCACCCGAGGTCAACTTCGGGTGTTCGGAGGAATGGTTCGTCGAGGGCTCCGACGGCACCGCCAAGCCCAACTACCTCCTGCCCGCGGCCATCGGTGTCCTCATCGAATGGAGCCAGACGACCAAGGGCATGGGCGTCTACCCGAACTCCGACGGCCACCAATGCATCGCCGACGCGATCTGGGAGGCCGACACGATCGACCCGGGCACCACGCCGCTGAAGTGGAAGCTCGGCTACGGCGAGCCGTCCCGCACGGACTACTGCCAGTGAATGAAAGGACCAATCCCATGCGTCGATTCCGCCTCGCAGCCGGCCTGCTCGCAGCTGCGGCCGTCGTCGCGGCGCCGTCGGGCGCGGCATACGCCGGACCCCCGGTGACGGGGACGACCACGGTGATCGGGGTGGCTCTGGGTGGCCAACCGCTCGACGTCCAGGTCACCCTCCGCGGGGTCTACCCGATCGTGCCCTACGACTTCTCGCTCGAGAACCGGTGCTGGTTCTCCGGCCGGTATGCCGGCCCGGCGAGTTCGCGGGAGACCTACCCGCTGCTCGGCCCGTGGTACGCCGACGGGTCGGCTTCGACGAGCTCGCAGACCGTCGACCTCACCGTCGTCCCGAGCGGGTCGGCCTGCGTCGTGCGGATCATCCGCGGCACCAGCCCGGTCAAGGGATCCGACACGGCATACGCCGTGGGGTGAGCCGTGGCGGGTCGCCGTCGGCGCCCCCTCAGCAGGCGTCGGCGAGGTCGACCAACGAGTCCGACGTGTTGAGCGTCGAGGTGGTGGGCGCCGATGTCGTCGTGGGGCGGGTCGTGTGCGTGGTCGCACCCGGTTTGGTCGTCGACCCGGGTCGGGTCGTCGCCGACGGGGTGGCGGTGGGTGCCGCGAGCTCCGGGTGCACGGCCACCCGGATCATCCGACGGATCGCCGCGAAGTCGGGATTGCCCGGGGAGATGTTCCGGTCGGTGAAGGGCAGCGACCGGATCCGGCCGCCCTGGATCCTCCGGACGAGTTCGACCCAGGCCGACAGGTCGGCCACCGGGATGTCGGTGTCGACGTTGTCGCTCGCCGCGGCGGCGAACTGCGGATAGGCCGTGACGATCATGCCGGGATCGAGTTGGTCGAGCACGCTGCCGATGACGCAGCGCTGTCGTCGCATCCGGCTGTAGTCGTCCGTGGTGTAGCGAGAACGCGCGAACCACAAGGCATGGAAGCCGTCGAGGCGTTGGATGCCGGGCCGGATCCACTCGACCACCCCGGTGAGGCGCCCGTCGGCGCCGAGGTGCCCGCCGATCGGCAGGTCCTCGGCCACGTGGACGACCACCCCGCCCATCGCATCGACGAGCATCCGGAAACCGTCGATGCCCACGACGACCGTGTAGTCCATCTGCAGGCCGGTGATCTCCTCGATGACCCCGCGGGTCGTCGTGAGCCCGGGGTTGCGGTCGTTCTTGAACAACTCCTTGTGGTTGGTCGCCTCGGTCCACACGCCGTTGAGCAGGCAGTCACTCCCACACGTGTAGCCGCGTGGCCAGAGCTTGGCCAGCGGGTTGGCGGGCGGGAAGGGCACGTTCTGCAGGTTGCGGGGCAGACCGAAGAGCAGGACCTCGCCGGTGCGCGGCTCGATGCTCGCGACGATCATCGAATCGGTGCGCACTCCGACGTGGTCGGCATCGGCATCGGTGCCCAGCAGCAGGACGTTGACCCGTTCGACTCCCTCCCAGGGGTCCGGGCCGGCGTGTGGGCGGTCGGGGGAATCGCCCGCCGTGGCCGTCCGGCGTTCGGTGAAGAGGGAGGAGAGCACCCCGCGCTGGATGAGCGCATAGCGCACCGCCGTGCCCAGAGGTACCACGAGGGCGAGGCAGGCCACCGCGGTGAGCACGCGCAGCCCGATGCGCTGCCCACGGTCGAGAATCGGATCGAGCGTTCCGCGGTGGGTGAGGATGATCGCGAAGGTCCACAGCATGCCTCCCGCGACCGCCGCCAGCGCGGCGACGAGGAGGGCATTAGGGTCCAGGACGACGGGCAGCAGCAACGCGGAGGGCCCGCGCAACAGCAGCAGGCCGGCCGTCACCAGGGTGGCGAGCAACACGACGGCCAGCAGGACAAGCCCGAACCGGTGGTAACGCGTCCTCAGGAGCCCCGCTCCGGGCACGAGAGTGCTCAGCAGGGTGAGGACGGCAGATCGCCGTGCCGCCCGGCGCGAGGCTGCCCGTCGACGCGCGAGCAGACCCCGGGCCGCGACTGGCTCCATGCTCTGGCTCATCCGTCCTCGGCCCCGACCCACGCTGTCCGCATCGGACCATTGTCGCTGCCGCTCCGGGGAAAGGCGATCAGGCGTCCGGTGCGCCGTCCGCGTTGTCTGCGTTTGGTCGGACTGAGCCGCCCCGATAGCCTGTGACGGCTCCGCTCCGCGTGAGTGGGGAGGCGTCGCATAGTGGCCTAGTGCGCCCGCCTGCTAAGTGGGTTGGGGATAACACCCCTCGCGGGTTCAAATCCCGCCGCCTCCGCCCAGTTGTCAGCGGACACGGCAGGCCCCCGAACCGACCGGTTCGGGGGCCTGTCACGTCTGCGGCTCAGCCGGCGCATGACCGGTCCCGGCCCGGCGCGGCGAAGATCCAGCGACGCATCGCCACGAACCGCACCACCGTCGAGGTACCCGTGGCGAGCGCGAGGACGAGGACCTCGACGAGGGTCCCCGCGTCGGGACGCAGCAGTTCGAGCAGCCACAATGCGCCGGCCGTCGCGCCCCACGTGAGTCCGAAGATGCCGAAGGCCTGGGCCTGCTGACGCAGGGCGCCGGCCCCGGTGACGGCGAAGGTCCAGCGCCGGTTGAGGGCGGTGTTGACGACGGTCGAGAGCGCCAGCGAGGTGAGGTTGGCCCACTGGTCGGACATCGTCCGGTCGAGGACGGCGTAGAGGCCGAGCTGCACGATCGTGGCGATCACCCCCACCGCGGCGAACCGGGCGACCTGCCCGGACAGCCGACGGGTGTCGGCTGCCGGGGTGGGTGACGCCGTGTCAGACACCGTGGGGGACACCGTGGGGGACACTGCGGGTGACATGGTGGCCGGCGTGGCCGAGGACTCGAGGGCCATCATCGTCGCCATCTCAGGAGGTCGCCGTCGTGCTCGCCGAGCCGCTCGCGAGCGGCTGGGTGAGGTCGTAGAAGGTCGACCCGCCGAGGGTCACCTGGGTGAAGTTCGCCGCCACCCAACTGGCGATCTGCGAGGAGGCGTTGCTGCCGCCGTTCTGGCCGCCGAATCCGCCGCCGGCGGCGAAGTAGTGGATCTTCCCCGCCGCCACGTAGGCCTTGAACTGCGCGAGCGTGGGGCTGGGGTCCGAACCGTTGAAGCCGCCGACGGCCATCACCGGCAGGCCGGTGCCCAACTGCAGCCCCGCCGCGGTCTGCGATCCCACGGCCGCGGCCACCCACGTGTAGTTCGAGGCGTCGGCCGAGAGGGCCGCGACGACTGCGGCGCTCGGCGTGCTCGCGTTGAGCAGCCCACCCATGCCACCCTGCTGGGCACCCGGCATACCGCCCTGGGCGGTGCCGGTGGTCGCGCCCGGTGGCGTCCCACCCGGCATACCGCCGCCGCCGGGTCCGCCGGTGCCGCCGGTGCTCGGGCCGGCCGTGACGATCGAGCCGGTGTGGCCGACGCTCACCGTCTGCAGGCTGTATGCCGCCGGGCCGAGCAGGCCCGCGGTGAGCGCGAGCCCGACGAGGGCGGGCAGGGCGCGGCGGTGCAGCCTGCCGACGAGCAGGAAGCCGACCGCAGCGGTGATCGAGAGGGCCAGGACGACGACCCGCAGCCAGCCGTTCCACGACACGGTGCGCGAGAGCAGGAAGAAGCCCCAGACACCGGTCGCGGCGGTCGCGAGGAAGAGCGTGAAGCAGCCCAGGAACGACTCACGCCGCTCCCAGGCCTCACGGCCACCCATCGCGACGAGCGCGGCGACGGCGGGCGCGAGGGCCACCGTGTAGTAGGCGTGGTAGATGCCGGCCATGAGCGAGAACGTGAGCGTGGTGACGAGGAACCACGAACCCCACGCGAGGTATGCCGCGCGGCGGGCGTCGGTGCGCGGCTTACGCATCCGCAGCGCGAGCCCGATGGCGAGGAGCATGAGGGCGGCCGGCATGAGCCAGGAGATCTGGCCGCCGTTGTCGGCATTGAACATCCGCAACAGGCTGGTGGCACCCCAGTTGCCGCCGGCGTTCCCGCCGCCACCGACCGAACCGGTCTCCTCGCCGTTGATCCGGCCCAGGCCGTTGTAGCCGAAGGTGAGCTCGAGGAAGGAGTTGGTCTGCGAGCCGCCGATGTAGGGCCGCATCGACTCGGGCATGAGTTCGACGATGGCCACCCACCAGCCGGCGCTCGCGACGATCGCGAGCCCGCCGAGGATGCTGTGCCAGATCCGCTTCCCCAGGGGCGCCTTGGCCGCGACGAGATAGGCGAGCGCGAAGCCGGGCACGACGAGGAAGGCCTGGAGCGTCTTGGTGAGGAAGGCCAGCCCGATGAAGACCCCGGCGAGGGCGAACCATTTCGGGGACGTGCGCTCGATCGAGCGCATCGTCGCCCAGGCGGCGAGGGTCATCGCGAGCGTGAGCAGGGCGTCGGGGTTGTTGAAGCGGAACATGAGCACGGCGATCGGCGTGAGGGCGAGGATGCCGCCCGCGACGAGGCCGGCTGCCGCACCGAACTGGCGCTTGACGGTAGCGTGGAGCACTCCGACGGTGGCCACGCCCATGAGCACCTGGGGGAGCAGGATGGCGAACGAGCTCAGCCCGAACAGCCGCACGGACAGGGCCATGAACCAGAGGGAGGCCGGCGGCTTGTCGACCGTGATGGCGTTGGCCGCGTCGGAGCTGCCGTAGAAGAAGGCCTCCCACGACCGCGATCCGGCTTGCGCCGCGGCCGAGTAGAAGCTGTTCGCGTAGCCGCTCGCGGTGAGGTTCCAGAAGTAGAGGGATGAGGTCGCGAGGAGCAGCCCGAGCAGTGCCGGGCGTGCCCACTGCGGGTCGTCCTGGGGGCCGCGCCACACACGGGTGAGCCACGTGGGCACCGACCCTCGCGAGGAGGTCTGTGCCGGGGCCGCGATCGGCTGGGACGGGATCGCGCGCGCGTCGTCGGTCACGCTTCTCGTGAGGGTTGTCTCGGTCATGTCATCGACCCTCGCGGGTGCCCCTGTGGGGTGGCTGTGCGTTGCCCAGGACGCCTCGATGAAAGGCAGGAGGTCGACCGGTATGCCGGTCGCTCAGGTCGCGACCCGGCCGGCCCACGCGGGCGCGGAGGTCGCGTCGTCGGGGGCCGGGAGGACCACGGAGAACGCGGTGTCGCCGGGGGAACTCGTGAGCTCCACCGAACCGCCGTGAGCGCTCGCGACGGCGGCGACGATGGACAGCCCCAGACCGGTGCTGCCCTTGCTCCGGGTGCGGGCGGTGTCGCCCCGGGAGAAGCGTTGGAAGACCTTGGACTGCAGCTCGGCGGGCACCCCGGGTCCGTTGTCCCGCACGGTGAGGCGGACCTTGCCGGGCTCGCGGCTCAGGCTCGTGAGCACGACGGTGCCGGGCAGGGTGTGCACTCGCGCATTGGCGTGGAGGTTGGCCACGATCTGGTGCAGGCGCGCGGCGTCGCCGCGGACGATGACCGGTTCCTCGGGCAGGTCCAGCCGCCACTTGTGCGCGGGGGAGGCCGCGTGGGCGTCGCTCACCGCGTTCACGACCATCTCGCTGAGGTCGACCTCGGCCTGGTCGAGCGGTCGCCCGGCGTCGAGGCGGGCCAGCAGCAGCAGGTCCTCGACGAGCGAGGACATCCGGGTCGCCTCCGACTCGACCCGGCTCAGCGCGTGGGTGACCGACTCGGGGACCGGTTCGCGCTCGCGCTTGGTGAGTTCGGCATAGCCGCGGATGGAGGCGAGCGGCGTCCGCAGTTCGTGCGAGGCGTCGGCGACGAACTGGCGCACGCGCTGTTCGCTCTCGTGCCGCGCGGTGAGCGCGTCGTCGACGTGGTCGAGCAGTTCGTTGAGCGCGGCGCCGACCTTGCCGACCTCGGTGCGTGGGTCGGTGTCCTCGACCGGCACCCGCTCGGCGAGGGCGACCTCCCCGGAGGACAGGTGGAGGGTGGAGACCCGGCTGGCCGTCTCGGCCACCCGAGTGAGGGGACGCAGGTTGCGCTTGACGAGCCAGGCGCCGCCGATCCCGACGGCGAGCAGGCCGATGAGGGAGACGAGGACGGCGGTGCGGAGCGCATTGGCGATCGTGTCGGCCTGTGGGCTGCGGCTGAGCCCGACGTAGACCGTGGAGAGGCCCACCTTGGTGGCCATCACGCGATAGGTGCCCAGGCCGGCGAGCGTGACATCCTTGGCGTCCCTGCCGTCCGTGCTCACGCCGGCCGACTGCAGCTGGGCGTACTGGGCGGTGGTGAGGGTCGCGGCTGCGCCGTTGGGTCCGGTGACCCGGAAGCTCACGACGTCGCCGGTGACGATGACCACGAGCCCCGCGTCACCCGGGCCTCGGCCGGCAGTGGACCGGCCACCGCCCAGGTCGTCGCCGTCCGACGTTCCCCCGGAGGGACCGTTGGCAAACCGTCCGATCGACGCGCGGAGCTGGTCGTCGAGCTGGCCCACGAGGAAGCGGTTGAGGGAGATGACAGAAGCAGCCGCGATGACCAGGGTCATCGCGGTGAACAGGACGAGCATCGTCGCGACGATCTTGGTCCGCAGCGTCCACGAACCCGGGTGGGTCCACCGCCGGCCGGTCTCGGCCGGCCGCTCGACGAAGACCTCGTGGGCGTGGCCGTCGCCGGTGGGTGTGGGCTGGCGGGTCGGCGGCACCTCGAGAGTGCCCGCGGGGCTCGCGGCCGTGCTGGCGGGCGCGCTGGGAGGTGGGGCGGGCGGCATACTCGTCATCGCGGTGGTCCCTCAGGCGGTGGCGGGCTTGAGGACATAGCCGACCCCACGCATCGTGTGGATCATCGGCTCGCGGCCCGCGTCGATCTTCTTGCGCAGGTAGGAGATGTAGAGCTCGACGACGTTGGCCTGGCCGCCGAAGTCGTAGTTCCACACCCGGTCGAGGATCTGCGCCTTGGACAGCACCCGCTTGGGGTTGCGCATGAGATAGCGGAGCAGTTCGAACTCGGTCGCGGTGAGCTGGATCGGGGAGCCTGCGCGGGTGACCTCGTGGGAGTCCTCGTCGAGGGTGAGGTCGCCGACGGCGAGCATCGAGTCGCTCTCGTCGGCGGCGACGAGGACGGTGCGGCGCATGAGGGCGCGCAGCCGGGCGACGACCTCCTCGAGGCTGAACGGCTTGGTCACGTAGTCGTCGCCGCCGGCGGTGAGCCCGGCGATCCGGTCCTCGACGGCGTCGCGGGCGGTGAGGAAGAGGACGGGGATGCGCTCGTCATGCTCGCGCATCCGGCGAAGCACCTCGAGCCCGTCCATGTCCGGGAGCATCATGTCGAGGGCGACGGCATCGGGTTCGAACTCGCGGGCGGCCCGCACGGCGGCCATGCCCGTGGCGGCCGACTTCACCTCCCACCCCTCGTAGCGCAGCGCCATCGAGAGCAGTTCGGTGAGGTTGAGCTCGTCGTCGACGACGAGCACCCGG
>JAKPEG010000143.1 GCA_029552065.1 Actinomycetes bacterium | reverse complement strand
CGATGCCGATCTGGAGGAGCATCGCGACGCCATTGGTGCCGAGGAAGAGGACCGCCTCGTGGTGCGGCGGCCGATTGCGACGGTGCCGGAACGTCCACATCCGGTTGCCGATCCACGCGAAGCCGGTCGCGAGCGCCGCGCTGACGAGGGTGGCAGTCGTCGGCTTGGACTGGAGGAGCGTGTGCCGCAGCAGGTTGAACGAGCCCATGTCGATGACGAAGGCGATGCCGCCGATGATCCCGAACTTGACCAGCTCACGGTAGAGCGTGCCCATGGCGGCACGGAGCCGGTCGAGCAGGCTCGGTCGCAACTCGGGGGTCGGCACGACGGACAGCCTAACTGCGGCCGACGACTAGGCTCGCCCTCGTGTCAGGACCCATGCGCGCCCCCGGGGGCTTCCCCGTCGTCGGCATCATCGGCGGTGGCCAGCTCGCCCGCATGTGCGCCGGCCCCGCAGCCGAGCTCGGCATCACCGTGAGCGTCCTCGCCGAGGCACCCGATGCCTCTGCGGCGCTCGTGATTCCCTCCGCGCCGGTGGGCTCGCACGCCGATGTCGACGCGGTGCTGGCCTTCGCGGCGCACTGCGATGTCGTCACCTTCGACCACGAGCACGTGCCGGCCCCGGTGCTGTCGGCACTCGTGGACGCGGGTGTGCCCCTGCACCCCACGCCCGAGGCCCTCGTCTTCGCGCAGGACAAGCTCGCCATGCGCTCGCGCCTCACCGAGATGGGTATGCCGTGTCCTCGCTGGGCCCTCGCCCGCTCCGCTGCCGACGTGGCCGCCTTCGCCGACGAGGCGGGCTGGCCGATCATCGCCAAGACCCCGCGCGGGGGCTACGACGGCAAGGGAGTCCTCGTCGCCCGCAGCGCCGATGACCTGGCCGAGTGGCTGGAGCACGAAGGCACCGAGGAGACCGGCCTGCTCCTGGAGGAGAAGGTCGACTTCGTCCGCGAGCTCGCCGTCCTCGTCGCGCGTAGCCCCTCAGGCCAGGCGGCCGCGTGGCCGGTCGTCGAGACGGTCCAGACCGAGGGCATCTGCACCGAGGTGCTCGCCCCGGCGCCCGACCTCTCGCCCGACCTGGCGGCCCGCGCCACCGAGTCCGCGCTCCGGATCGCGGGGGAGCTGGGCGTGACCGGCGTCCTCGCGG
>JAKPEG010000135.1 GCA_029552065.1 Actinomycetes bacterium | reverse complement strand
GGCGGCTCGGGCGACTGGAGGACAGCGTCCTGCCGATGCTCGACCACATCGCCTCCGGTGCACCGCTCACCGACGAGGATCGCGCCGAATGCCGCCTGCTCGAGGCCGAGGCGCGCGACCAGTTGGTCGCCGCACCACTCTTGGCCCCGCCGCTCGTCACCGCGATCGCCCAGGCGCGCGCTCGCGGCGCGACCGTCGTCCTCGCCGCCCAGGGCGAGACGCCACCGGAGCTCGTGGCCCCCTTCCGCGAGGTATGCCGTGCCGTCCTGTCCGCTGCCCAGGCCGACAGCCGCCTCGTCGCCCTGTGGCGGCCCAACGACCGAGGCCGGCTGGGCTCGGTGTCGCTCGTGGGCACGAGCCACGAGGTGTCGGCGGCATCGTCGGATTCGGCGGCGATGTCGGAGTCCCAGGCCCCTGGCCTGAGTCTGGTCGAGCGCATCCGCCGCGCGGCCGCGACCCCCGGCGTGCGGGTTGTGGTGACGAGCGACGTCGACACCGCCCTCGTCGAGATCGACCGGACCGGTCCGACGACTCCCGCGGATCGGCCGGCGCGCCCCACCGGCCGCGGGCCGCGTGACCGGGCTCACACGAGTGCTCGACAGCGTGCGTGTGAGATGAATTCGCGCTAACGCCAGGCCAATTCTCGACCCCGCCCGCGTCCGGCGGGGGCGGGAGGCGGACAATGGAGACGTGCGGGGCTCACAACGCAGAACCGGCCGGTGGCGCCGGGTGCGCCGGTGGCTGGACAGCGCCCATCCGAGGGGCGCGCCCCGGCCCGACCTGGTCCCCATCCATGGTCTCCTGCGCAGCGACCTCACCCAGGACGAACTCGACGCGATCGTCGCCTCCCTCGCGGTGCGGATCGGGCACTCGGTTCCCGATCCGGTCACCGATGACGACATCCTGCGCGCGGTCGGGACGCATGCCTTCTCGGGGGCCGATGAGGTCGAGGTCTATCGGGTGCGCGAGCAACTGCGGCACGCCGGCTTCGGGCTGTCCGTGCGTTCCTGAGCCCCAGGCTCGACCGGGCTCGGCAGCCACGGTCCGCATGCGCGGCCGACGTGGCGCCTCGGACCGCTCGTCGCACCGTTCGTCCGCCTGACCAGTCCCCGGACGCGCGGGCTTGCCGGGGGGCGGCATACCTTGTTGCATGGGTCACCTACGTGCCGTCTGCCCGCAGGAGGACCCGTGTCGAACCAGGCCATCGAGAACCTCTCCCACGAGGACCGCAGCTTCCCGCCCGACCCCGCCTTCACCGCCCAGGCCAACGGCACCGCCGCGATGTATGCCGCCGCCGAGGCCGATCACGAGGGCTTCTGGGGCGAGCAGGCGCGCCACTACCTCACGTGGGAGACCCCGTTCACCCAGGTACTCGACTGGTCCGACGCTCCCTTCGCCAAGTGGTTCGCCGACGGGCGACTCAACGCGGCATACAACTGCGTGGACCGCCACGTCGAGGCGGGCCGCGGCGACAAGGTGGCCCTGCACTGGATCGGCGAGCCCGGCGACACCCGCGACGTCACCTATGCCGACCTCCACCGCGACGTCCAGCGCGCGGCCAACGCCCTGCTCGACCTCGGGCTGGCCAAGGGCGACACGGTCGCCATCTACCTGCCGATGATCCCCGAGGCGGTCGTGGCCATGCTCGCCTGCGCCCGGATCGGCGTGCCCCACTCGGTGGTCTTCGGCGGTTTCTCGGCCGAGGCCCTCAACACCCGGATCGCCGACGCACAGGCGAAGGTCGTCATCACCTCCGACGGCGGCTACCGCAGGGGTGCCCCCAGCGCTCTCAAGCCGGCGGTCGACGCCGCGCTCGACCACGCCGACACCTCGGTGCAGAAGGTCCTCGTCGTCCGACGCACCGGGCAGGAGGTCGCCTGGCGCGACGAACGCGACCTGTGGTGGGACGAGGCACTCGAGGCCGCAGCACCCGCGCACACCGCCGAGGGCATGGAGGCCGAACACCCGCTGTTCATCCTCTACACCTCCGGGACGACCGGTAAGCCCAAGGGCATCTTCCACACGACCGGCGGCTACCTCACCCAGGCGGCATACACGAACTCGGTCGTCCACGACGTCCACCCCGACCGCGACGTCTACTGGTGCACAGCGGACATCGGCTGGGTGACCGGGCACTCCTACATCGTCTACGGACCGCTCTCGCTCGGCGCCACCCAGGTGCTCTACGAGGGCACCCCAGACACCCCGCACCAGGGCCGGTTCTGGGAGATCGTCCAGGACAACAAGGTGACGATCCTCTACACCGCGCCCACCGCGATCCGGACCTTCATGAAGTGGGGCTCGGACATCCCGGCGAAGTACGACCTGTCCTCGATCCGGGTGCTCGGCTCGGTCGGCGAGCCGATCAACCCCGAGGCCTGGATGTGGTACCGCGACCACATCGGCGGCGGCAGCGCACCCATCGTCGACACGTGGTGGCAGACCGAGACCGGCGCGATCATGATCAGCCCGCTGCCGGGGGTCACCGAACTCAAGCCGGGATCGGCCCAGAAGGCGATCCCCGGAGTCGGGGCCGAGGTCGTCGACGACAACGGTGAGCCCGTGCCCAACGGGGCCGGCGGCTACCTCGTCCTCACCAAGCCGTGGCCCTCGATGCTGCGCGGCCTCTGGGGCGACCCGGAGCGCTACAAGGAGACCTACTGGTCGCGGTGGCCGCAGTACTACTTCGCCGGCGACGGGGCGAAGAAGGACGAGGACGGCAACATCTGGCTGCTCGGCCGGGTGGACGACGTGATGAACGTGTCCGGACACCGCCTGTCGACGACCGAGATCGAATCGGCGCTGGTGAGCCACCCCAAGGTCGCCGAGGCTGCGGTGGTGGGAGCCAACGACGAGATGACCGGACAGGCCGTCGTCGCCTTTGTCATCCTGCGGGCGGGGACGAGCCACGCCGGGGACGACAACACCGACATCGTCAACGAGCTGCGCAACCACGTGGCCAAGGAGATCGGGCCGATCGCCAAGCCCAAGTCGGTGATGATCGTCCCCGAGCTGCCCAAGACACGTTCGGGCAAGATCATGCGCCGGCTGTTGCGTGACGTCGCCGAAGGCCGTCAGGTCGGCGACGCGACGACGCTCGCCGACTCCTCGGTGATGGACCTCATCAAGACCGGTCTCTCCCAAGGCAGCTCGGACGACTGAGGGTCGCGCGGCATACCCGGTCACGACGGCGGGTATGCCGCCGCACCCCGCCTCCGCGCGGACCATGATCGAACTCGGCATCGTCGTCGGGAGCACCCGGCCACGGCGGATCGGCCCGGTCGTTGCCGATTGGCTGCGCAACGAGGTCCCGCCCGACACCTTCGCGGTCACCGTCCTGGACCTCGCCGAGATCGGCCTCCCCCTGCTCGACGAGCCGGAACTGGCCGCCACCGGCATCTACACCCACGAGCACACCAGGCACTGGTCGAGGCTGGTCGGATCGGTCGACGCACTGGTTCTCGTCACGCCGGAGTACAACAACGGCTATCCGGCAGCGGTGAAGAACGCCATCGACTACCTCTATGCCGAGTGGGCGGACAAGCCGGTCGCCGTCTTCGGCTACGGCTACCGCGGGGCGGCCTCATGCCGGGAGCAACTTGCCACCGTTCTGCGACGTGTGCACGCGCGAGTGGTCGACGGTGTCGGCCTCCGTCTGCGCGACCACCTCGTGGGCGAGCCCGGCGCTGCTGCGGCAGTGCGCCCGGATGCCGAGCTGCTCGGCGCGACCAGGCGGATGCTCGACGCCCTCGCCCAGGCCGTGATCGCAGGCACCGACGCCGTCGAGGACGTTCGCCCCACGGTTTGACCCGGTTCACGACCATTGCCGCATAACGGATTACCCGCAACAGGTGTCGAAAAGCTTGCGCTGCAAGCCATCTGGTAGAATTGGTGCGTTCGGTGAGCCGGGAAGTCTGGTCGGCATCCGCTGCGATGTGCCTGCGGCGGGCCTGTCCAATCGACCTGAGAGGCGCCCGATGACGCTCCCGACACCCTCCTCTGCCCGCGTGTTTGCGCGCTCGGCACGCCACGAGATGCGTTACGTGGCAAGCGCTCTGCGAACCGAGACGGTCGGCGGAGCACTGCTGCTCGGCGCGGCGCTGCTTGCCCTCGTCTGGGCCAACTCACCCTGGTCCGAGAGCTACCTCGCGTTGCGTGACACCAAGCTCGGCGTGCCAGGTATCGGCCCCACCCTCTCACTCGGCCACTGGGCGTCCGACGGCATGCTCGCCCTCTTCTTCCTCGTCGCCGGCATCGAGCTCAAGCGCGAGTTCGTCGCCGGCGACCTGTCCGACCGGGCCAAGGCCGCCGTGCCGGTCGCCGCCGCGCTCGCGGGGGTGCTCGTCCCCGCGGGCCTGTATGCCGTCACGGTCACCGTGATGGGCGACGCCTCGGCCCTCGCAGGCTGGGCGATCCCCACGGCGACCGACATCGCCTTCGCCCTCGCGGTCCTCGCAGTCGTCGGCCGGAACCTCCCGCCGGCCCTGCGTGCCTTCCTGCTCACGCTCGCCGTCGTC
Organism: Actinomycetes bacterium; assembly: GCA_029552065.1. Taxonomy (GTDB): domain Bacteria; phylum Actinomycetota; class Actinomycetes; order Actinomycetales; family Dermatophilaceae; genus Phosphoribacter. The sequence continues at coordinate 1,139 of JAKPEG010000135.1, read as the reverse complement.
GACGACCTCGTGGCGATCACGATCATCGCCCTCTTCTACTCCGGTGACGTGTCGCTCGCGCTCGTGCTGGGGGCACTCGTCCCGGTGGCGGTGTTCGGGTGGCTGCTGCGGCGAGGGATCACCCACCCGCTGCTGCTCGCCCTGCCCGCGCTCGCCGCGTGGTGGCTCGTCCAGGCGGGCGGCGTGCACGCGACGGTGGCCGGCGTCCTGCTCGGCCTGGCCGTGCCGGTGGACCGCGTCGACGAGCACGAGGCGGCCCAGGACGACGAGGTGAGCACCCTCGCGGAGTCGCTCGAACACGGGTTGCGGCCGTGGTCGGCCGGCCTCGCGGTGCCGATCTTCGCCTTCTTCGCCGCGGGAGTCCGGGTCGACGGTTCCGGCCTCGCTGCCGCCGTGTCCGACGCGGCCGTTCTGGGGATCGTCCTCGGCCTCGTCGTCGGCAAGGCGGTCGGGGTCTTCGCCGGCACCTGGTCGGTCGCCCGGTTCACCTCGGCCCGGCTCGACGACGAGCTCGCGTGGTGGGACGTCCTGGGGGTCGCCCTGCTGTCGGGAGTCGGGTTCACCGTGAGCCTGCTCATCGGCGAACTCGCCTTCGGCACCGGCAGCGCACGGGACGACCACGTGAAGGTGGCCGTGCTCGCCGGGTCGCTGCTCTCGGCGGCCTTCGCGGCCGTCGTGCTCAGGTTGCGCGACCGCCACCACCGCCGTTCTGCGGCGACGGATGCCACCACCTGACCCGGTGGGGAGGCACGGCAGTCCAGTTACCAGAGGCCCCGGCCGGCTCCGAACCCCAAGAACTCCCCACCCGTCCAGTTGCCAGGGCCCAGGCGCTGTCCTTCGACCACGACGGACCGCTCGACGCCTTCCTTCCGTTGCCTCGGCGACACCGGCAGCTACCTTGCCCGCGCCGACGACCTCACGACCGGCAAGGTCGAGGCCATCGACTCAGCAGGCCGCGACGCCCTTGCGGACGGCGATCGCCGTGAATGCCGCCTCCACCGACTTGCACTGCGTCGACCCGGCCCCGTAGAGCTCCTTGGCCGAGGCGATGGCGCCCTCGCGAGCGGCGGCATACGTGCTGCTCGAGGTGAGCTTCGTCGTGAGGGTGCGGTACCACACCTTCTCCGCGACCGTGCGGC
>JAKPEG010000099.1 GCA_029552065.1 Actinomycetes bacterium | reverse complement strand
TCGTCGCCGAAGTGCTCGGCGGCAAGGCCGGTCTCCAGCGCGGCCTGGTAGTAGCGGTCGTCCCGGCCCGCGTGGGCGACGATGCTGCGCTCGCGGTCGACGACCGCCTCTCGGCTCGGCTTCCCCATGCGTCAGCCCTTCCTGCGTCGCTCCCAATCGCCGACGGACTCGCGGAGGTCCAGCCGCACCACCTCTCCGTCCGAGCGCGCGACGAACACGAACAGCGCGCCGACCGCCACGACCTTCGCGCGGCGCCCGAAGACCCGCGGCCACGGCAGGTAACGGCCGCGCTTGCAGGCCCACGTCTCGCCGGTCTGCGGCAAGTCGTCGGCGGACAGCGGCTTGAACTCGGTCACGCGCGGAGTACCTCCGGAAGCTCGCCGCCCTCGGCGATCCAGTGCTCGACCTCGGCCACCTGCTCGTCAGACCAGGCGAGGCAGCGAGGCCAGCGCGTCAGGCAACTACGGCGAGTACCAGCGAAGTCGCGGATCGACAGGTTGTCGAGCGCGTCGGCCAGCACGGCCCGGCGCCAGTACCAGGCCCACGCGGCGGCACGGGCTGACGTATCTGCAGGCGCTCCAAGCGGCTTCCACCACGGCTGTTCCGCTTCGCGTTGCCCAAAGCCCCAGGCGTTGACGGTTAAACCCGGCGGGTCATGCGCGGCTTCGTGGATCGCCCACGCCGCCGCAAGCGCGTTCGGGCCCCATACGCCCGCGGTCTCGATGGTCTTGCGCAGGCTCTCGCGCAGCGTCAGGACGTCGAACCCCGGCGGCGGCTGCGTCCTGTCGAGGCGCGCAACCTGTAAGCCTTTCTTACATGTTCCTTCGGTCATGTCCTCACCGCCTCTCCGTCAACGTGCCGCGGGTGGACCCGGCACTTGTTGCCCTCGCGCTCGGCGTCGACGATCTCGCGGATTCCCGCCAGCCGCATCAACTCGTCGCGCACCGCGGCCGGGTCCGGCTTCTCCGACCGGAACGCCTGCCAGCCGTCGTCGCCGAGGTCGCCGCCCTTGAGCCGCTGCACGAGCAGCCATGTCCGGAAGGCCAGGTTTTCCCGACCATCCATGCCGCGTCCGCACCCTACCTCGCGCGCGGCCTGCGTCGGCGTCAGGCGCAACGCCTCGATCCGCGACACCATGTCGAGCAGGTGGGTGTAGCTCCACAGGCGCAGCCCCCGGACGATCTCGGCCTCGGTGGCCGCCGGCTGTACGTCGAGCTCGAAGGCCGGCGAGTCCGAGGCGAACAGGGTCGGGTACTCGCGCATCATCTCGCGTGGGTCGTCGATGCAGGCCCACTTCGAGCAAGCTGCGCGCCACGGCTTCGGCCCGTCGCGGTACGGGCCCGACTCGCGCGGGTAGCCCTCGATCGACAGGTGAACCCACCGCCGGCCCTTGTGGTCGCGGCCGGAGGTCCCGTGCGGGAAGTGCCGCCGGTAGGCGACCGTGAACCAGTACTCGCCGGGCTCGATCGCGCCGCCGAAGAACTGCGGGAGTCGCTTCAGGGTGACGACCTTGATCGCGCCGTTGTGCGTCTGGTCGCCCGCCCACGACCCGCGCTCGAGGCGGTGGTTGTCGGGCGTGAAGATCTCCCAATGCGACTCTTCGGCGGCGATGCAGGCCGCCTCGAACAGCTCGCCATGGTGCTCGTGCAGGGTCCAGCCGTAGTGGTGTTCAATCTCGACGAGCATCACGCACTCCCCTGTTTCGTCGCACCTTGAACCTCTTGAAGACCGGCAGGGCATCCCACTCGCAGGCTTCCGCTTCGACCTGGCTCATGTGCTTGTCCTTCCTACAGACCGGAGCAGCGCGAGAGTGTCCGCCCCGTCGGCCGGGTAGACGGGCGGCGCCTGAGTTACTTCACCTGCCGACGCATCAATCACTTCCATGCCGGCCACGAACCGGCGCCCGTCCTCGCCGACGACGATCCCGGCCTCGTCCGGCTCCGCGTCGAGCCGCTCGGACAGGGCCTTCTGCAGCCGGTCCGCCCCGCCGAGGATCCACGTCAGCCGCAGGAAGCCCTCCGCGGTGTCCTCGCCGCGCCAGGTCGGCGCCCGCCGGCAGGCTGCGGCCCGGCCCCGAAGCGCGCGCCCGACGTCGGCCGCGGTGAACCCGAGCCCGAGCGCC
>JAKPEG010000077.1 GCA_029552065.1 Actinomycetes bacterium | reverse complement strand
CACTGAGCGGGAAGACCTCGCGGGGCAGGTAGACCTTCTTCACGAGGCCGGCGTTGGTGAGGATCGAGGCCGACCCGAGGGTGACGATCTCGGTGAACAACTGCCAGGTGATGAGGCCGGTGAAGACGTAGATCGCGAAGTCGGGGATGCTGCGTGCGGCACCCAGGAAGTGCCCGATCGCGACGAAGTAGACCAGGAGCGTGACAAGCGGCCGGATGAGGGTCCACAGCAGGCCGAGCGAGCTGTCCTTGTATTTCGCCTTGAGCTCACGGCGCACGAGCAGGCCGAGCAACTCACGGTAGGCGAGGACCTCGGTGAAGGTGCGGGCCAGGTGCGGCCGGGCGTTGCCCCCGCCGATCTGGAACCAGGGTTCCCCGGCGAGCCGACGGGCCCGATCCGCGGGACTCTCGGGGATGTCGACCTCGTGTGCCACGTGCCCTTCCCTTGTCCGGGTCCTCCTGGTCGGGCGGCCCGTGCCGCGGCATCGTCGGACGACCGCCCTGCGTCGTCCCCCCGCCTCGGGACCATCACCTTATCGCACGTGCCTCGGGCCCCCGGCACGCGTGGGCGGCGCGCCGCCGCCCCCGAGGCGGCATACCGGCGGGTGTCGGCCCCTCCCTCACCGGTCCTCGGCCGCGTGCCGGTAGGCCGCGAGGGTCGCGTTCACGCAGTCCTCCCACCGGAATCCCCGGGCGTGCGCCCGTCGCGACTCCGGCGTTCCCACCGGTGCCGCGAGCGTCTCGGTCAGGGCGTCGAGAACGCCCTCCGGGCTGGTCGGATCCGGGAGGTATGCCGCCTGCTCGCCGAGCACCTCGCGGGTCACCGGGAGGTCCGAGGCGAGGACCGGTGTGCCGCTCGCGAGGGCCTCGAGCGGCGGCAGGCCGAAGCCCTCGTAGAGCGAGGGGAAGACCATCGCGCCGGCCCCGTGCACGAGGGCGTGCACCGCCGCGAAGGGCAGGTGACCGGTGACCCGGACCCGCTGCGCCGGCAGTCCCGCCAGCTCGAGCGGCGGCCCCCAACCGGGTGCCCCGGCGAGCACGAGGGTCGGCAGCGGTCGGCCGGCCCGCTCGGCGAGCCGGTAGGCCTCGAGCAGCACCGCAAGGTTCTTGCGCGGTTCGAGCGTGCCCAGGGCCAACAGGTAGGGCTCCGTGGGGACCTGGAAGCCCCCGGCGGCGGGCTCGGGCTCGTCGAACCACACCGGGTCGACCCCCAGGCGGGCCACGTGGACCCGGTCGGCTGGCACGGCATACTCCTGGATCACCTCGGCGGCCACGGCGCGGCTGTCGGTGCACACGACGGCGCCGCGCGCGATCGCCGCCGGCACGAGCCGCCGGTAGGCCGCCGTGCTCGCCGACACGAACTGCGGGTGGCGCAGGTAGGTGAGGTCGTGGACGGTGAGGACCACGCCCGCCCGACGGGTGGGCGGCGCGACGTAGTTCGTCGCATGCCAGACGTCGACCCGGCCGACGAGTGTCTCCGCGGTGGGGAAGGGCACCCGCTGCCACAGCCGATGCAGGATCCGCGCGGGTATGCCGCGGCGCACGACCCGGGTCCCCTCCAGCCCGTGGGCCGCGAGGCCGGCGACCGGCTGCCGGCCGAGCGCGACGGGGACGAGGTCGTCGGCACCGAGCGTCGCGAGGACCCCGACGGCGAGGTGGGCGGTGTAGGTGCCGATGCCGGTGCGCGGTCCGAGCATCGGCGTGATGTCGAGCGCGACCCTCATCGCTGTCTCACTGCCCGGCCAGGGTGGCCCACAGCTGGGCGGCGTAGTCGTCCCACGACCGCCGAGGGACGCCGCGTGCCTCGCTCCGCAACCGATCGAGCAGCTCGTCGTCGCGCAACAGCCGCTCCATCGCCCGGGCGAGGTCGTGGTCGTCGCGCGGGTCCACGGTGAGCGCGCCACCCTGCGCGGCGATCTCGGCCATGCTGCCGAAGGCGGACGTGACGACCGGGGTGCCGCAGGCGAGGGACTCGGCCACCGGCAGACCGTAGCCCTCGTTGAGCGAGGGGAAGACGGTGAACCGCGCCACGCGGTATGCCGCGAAGAGACGCGCGTCGTCGACATCGCGGGGAAGCACGATCGGACGACCCGCCGCGCGCAGTTCCTCGACCCGGTCGTAGAAGGGCTCCGAGCCCCACCCGCGACCGCCGACGAGGGCGAGCCGGAAGTCCAGGCCTCGGCGCCAGAGCAGTTCCGCCGCGTGCAGGACGGCGAGGTGGTTCTTACGTGGTTCGTGGCTGCCCACGACGAGGACGACGGGGCGTCCGTCGCCCGCGAGCTCGGCCCGGACGGCCTGGTCGAGTGCCGGGTCGTCGGACGGCGCCTGTGCGGGCAGCAGGACCGGAGACACCTGCGGCCCCGGCAGCCCGGTGCCCGCGAGCATGGCCCGCCATCCGAGGAACTCCTGGCCGGCGGCCTGCGAGATGGGGGCGACCCGGTCGACGTGTTTGAGGACGCTGAGGTAGCGCGCGAAATGGCCGATCCCCAGCGCGACGGTCTCGGCCGAGGTGATCGGCACGCAGTCGAAGCCGATCGCCGCGCTGTGCACCCGCGAGAACCGCACGAGGGCACGGGTCCGTTCGAGCCGGGGCAGTTCGAGGGCGAGCTCGGGCAGCAGGTAACGCCCGCCCCACGGGACGACCACCGTGGTGTGCCGCCGCCCCGGGGTGACGGCCGCATCGCCGGCCCCGACGCCGGACGCATCGCCCGCCTCGCCCCTGGCCACGGCCCGTTCCGCGCCGGTGAGCGGGCGAAGGGCCCAGTGCCCCTCGACCCAGGCGACGGGCTCGCACCGGTCGGCGGCCAGCCATCGGCGCGCCGTCTCCCGCACCACCCGCTGGATGCCGGTCGTGAAGTCCGCCCCGATCGTGTGGTCGAGGTCGAGCAGGGTCGCGTCGGTGACGACGACGCGAGCACGCGCCGAGCGCAGGGTCGTCGAGCGGGCGACCGCCGCGGCGAGCGCCTCGCCGTGATCGAGCGCACCGCGGCGGGCGACCTCGACGACGACCTCCTCGGTGGGCAGCTCGCCGCTGAGCACCGCGAGGGCGAGCCACACCTCGGACGGGTCGGCGAGGTCGACCAGTCCCGCGAGCACCGGGGCCAACGCCGCGACCGAATCCACGTCGCCGACCACGAGGGGACGGGCGAGGGCACGGGCCAGCACGGGCAGCCTGATCGCCCACACCCGGCAGCGCGCGCCCCGCGTCGCCGGCACCCGCCCGGCCTCCCGGCGGGCCACCCCGGCCGCCAGCCGGGGGGACCGCAGCGCCGGGTGGCGCACGACCCGGCCGACCTGTGCGCGCGTGGGCCTACGCATGGGCATCTCCCTCGCCCGCCGCCTGCGGTCCGACTCCGAGAACGAGGTGATCCCAGGCCTGGGCGGCGTAGTCGTCCCATCCCCGGGGCGTGCGGGCGGCCGCCTCGGCGCGCAGGGCGGCGACCGCGGCAGGATCCTCGAGGAGGCGGCGCATCGCCGTCGCGATGGCGGCGTCGTCGCGCACGTCGACCAGGACGCAGCCACCCCCCGCGGCGATCTCGGCCTGGCTGCCGAAGTCGGCGGTGACGACCGGCGTGCCGCAGGCGAGCGCCTCGGCCACCGGCAGTCCGTATCCCTCGTGGAGCGAGACGTAGACGCAGAAGGTCGCCTCGCGCAACGTCCGCACGAGCTCCGCCTCGCTCACCCAGCCCTGCTGTCGAAGCGGGCGGCCCTCGGCGAGCAGCCGCCGGATCGTGCGGTCGAGGGCCCGGTGGTCCCACCCCCCGCCGCCGACGAGGCGCAGCTCGAAGTCGACGCCGGCGGCCCAGAGCAGCTCGGCGGCCTGGAGGACGGCGGCGACATTCTTGTGCGGCTCCCGTCGTGCGAAAGCGACGACGACCGGGCGCTCGACGTCGGCCCGGCCTGGCAGGTCGGCCGGTGCCACGTCCAGCCCCTCGGCGAGCATGATCTCCTGCACGTCGGGGCCGCGCAGGCCCTGGGCCGGGAGCATCGCGCGGAAGCCGGCGAACTCCTGCGCCGCGGACTCGCTGATCGCGGCCACCCGATGGGCGTGCTTCACCACCCGCAGGTAGTGGGCGAAGGCCCCGGCCTCGTCGACCGGACGCAGCTCGCTCGAGACGAGCGGGATCATGTCGTAGCCGACGAGGGCGACCTCGTTGCCCGAATACTCGGCGAGGGCGTGCAGGGCCGCGATCGATCGGTATTCGACGACGTCGGGGAGGACGACGACGGTCTGCCAGGGCACGACGAGCTCGGCGGGAGCGGAGGGAGCGGCGGGCGGTTCGTCGGCCTCGGGGCGCGGGCCGGCATAGGCCATCACCCGGGCCGTCTCCACCGGGTCCAGCGGCCGGAACCCGAGCGATCCCGTGCGGTGGGCGACCGGCACGAGCTCGTGCGCGGCGGCCCACCGGGGGACGACCTCGCGCACGACCCGTTGGATGCCCGTGTGCGTCTCGTGCCGGGCGCAGAAGTCCACGTCGACGACCGGCTCCCGGACCAGTCGCATCCGGACGCCCGCGTCGAGGACGGCCACCTTCGACCCGTCCGGCGCCCGCGCCTGGCCCGGGTCGAGCCCGAGCACGGGGGCGAGGAGTTCGCCGGCGACGTCGGCGAGGTCGGACAGCTCCCGGCGACGGGCGAAGGCGGCCACCGCAGCCGGGTCGGGGAAGCACCCGTATGCCGCGGTGAGGACGAGCCAGTGCGCCGGCCCCGGTCGCTCGGGGCAGGCCGCGACGAGGGCGCTCAGGAGTGCACCGAGCTGGGTCGTCGGCCGGTCCGACACCGCGAGCGCGGCGCAGACCGACGGGTCGGGAAGGAGCACCGCTGCGGCCGTGCGCACCCGCTGGAGCGTCGCTCGCAGGTCACCCTCGGCCGGGGAGGCGGCGCGGGTCGCGGAACGGGCATTGCGGGCCTGGGCGCGCAGGCGGCGGGCGACGGCATACCCGCCCGCGCGCGTCGTCGAGGCGAGCGAGGCCAGGGACGACAGGGACGACAGCGATGACGAGGACGGCGGCGACCCCGCCGGCCGTGGCGTCCCGTCCCCGGTTCGCGCGGCCGCACGGACCGCGGGCCCGGCGGCGTCCCGCTCCCGACGGGCCTGGACGGCGCGCACCGCCGCCAGCTCGGCCGCGCGGGCCAGGCCGGGCAGGTCGGACAGGTCGCCGTCGGGGACTCCCCGTGGGTCTGCACGGCCCGCCCGGTCGATCACCCGCCACACCTTAGTGCCCGGGGCGCGCCCGGGCCCGGCGTGGGTGGGCGGCTATGATCGGGACGGAACGCACCGGTCCGTGCCGTCCCGCCGGACCTGCGGCCACCACCCACCGACCATTGCCGAGGACACATGCCACGCGCGCTCATCACGGGGATTACCGGCCAGGACGGCCTCTACCTCGCCGAACTCCTGCTCTCCAAGGGATACGAGGTCTTCGGTCTCATCCGCGGGCAGAACAACCCCAAGCGCGAGCTCGTCCGCACGACGCTGCCCGAGGTGACCCTGCTCACCGGCGACCTCACCGACCTGTCCTCGCTCCTGCGCGCGATGGAGGTCTCGCAGCCCAACGAGGTCTACAACCTGGGCGCGATCTCGTTCGTCGCGTATTCCTGGGAGAACGCGATGCTCACCTCCGACGTCACCGGCAAGGGCGTGCTCAACATGCTCGAGGCGGTCCGGCTGTTCAGCCACGACGACCCGTCCCGGGTGCGCTTCTACCAGGCCTCGAGCTCGGAGATGTTCGGCAAGGTCCAGGCCGTCCCCCAGCGCGAGGACACCCTCCTGTGGCCCCGCTCCCCCTATGGCGTGGCCAAGGTCTTCGGCCACTACATGACGATCAACTACCGCGAGTCCTACGGCATGCACGCCTCGTCGGGCATCCTGTTCAACCACGAATCGCCCCGCCGGGGACCCGAATTCGTCACCCGCAAGATCTCGATGGCCGTCGCGCGCATCGCCGCCGGGCAGCAGGACACGCTGTCGCTCGGCAACCTCGACGCCCGGCGTGACTGGGGTTTCGCGGGCGACTATGTCGAGGCGATGTGGCGGATGCTCCAGCAGGACGCCGCCGACGACTACGTCGTGGCCACCGGGGAGACCCACTCCATCCGCGAATTCCTCGATCTGGCCTTCGCGCGGGTGGGGATCTCCGACTGGAGCCGCCACGTCGTGCAGGACCCCCGCTTCTTCCGCCCGGCCGAGGTGGACCTGCTCATCGGCGACCCGGCGAAGGCCCGCGAACAGCTCGGCTGGACGCCGTCGGTGGACTTCCCCGGTCTCGTGACGATGATGGTCGACAGCGACGTCGCGATCGTTGCCGGGGCGGGGGCCCGGGCTTGACCCGAGTCCTCATCACGGGGGTCACCGGCCAGGACGGCAGCCTGCTGGCCACCGCACTGCGCGGCGAGGGCCACGAGATCCACGGGCTGTGCCAGACCGGCCTGGCCATTCCCGCGCCGATCCGCGAGTTGCTCGACGGGGTCACCCTGCACGACGGCGACCTCGCCGACGCGGCCGGGATCGGCGAACTCGTCGACGCCGTCGCTCCGGACGAGGTCTACCACCTCGCCGGGCAGTCCTCGGTCGCCCTGTCGTGGGAGGACCCGATCGGGACCCTCGTGTCCACCGGCCTGGGCGCGGGGATCGTGTTCGAGGCGGCCTACCGGCTCCAGGAGCGGCGGGGCACGCCGGTGCGGGTGCTCCAGGCCTCGAGCGCGGAGATCTTCGGCCGGGCCGAGCAGACGCCGCAGGACGAGGACACCCCCGTGCGACCGGTCTCGCCCTATGGCGTCGCCAAGGCGACCGCGCACCAATTGGCCTCGGTCTACCGGCAGCGCGGACTGTTCGTCGCGTGCACGATCCTCTACAACCACGAGTCGACCCTGCGCCCGCCGAGCTTCGTCACCCGCAAGATCACCATGGGTGCGGCCCGGATCTCCGTCGAGGGGGGCGAACTCACGCTGGGGAACCTCGACGCCGGGCGGGACTGGGGCTGGGCCCCCGACTACGTGCGGGCGATGGTGCTCGCCCTGCGGCATACCGAGCCCGACGACTTCGTCGTCGCGACGGGTGAGGTGCACACGGTGGAGGACTTCGTCCGGGTCGCCTTCGCCCGCGCCGGGATCGCCAACTGGCAGGCGCACGTGCGCACCGACCCGGCGTTCGTCCGGCCGGTCGACGCCGCCGTCCAGGTGGGCGACGCGAGCAAGGCCCGCCGGGTGCTCGGCTGGGCACCGTCGGTCGGATTCGACGACCTCGTCGGACGGATGGTCGAGCACGACCTGGCCCTCGCGCATCTCGCCGGCGACGCGGGCTGAGCGCAGCCGGCCCGGGGTCGGCCACGTGGGTCCGGGGGCCCCGGCCGCCGCTCGCTAGGATGGCGGGCGTGCCCGAAGCCATCGTCTCCTTCGCCCAGAACCGTGAGGACGTGGTGCTCTGGCGGGCGCTCGGCGACGTCCCCGCCGGCCGCTACGTCGAGGTCGGCGCCAATCACCCGGTCGTCCACTCGATCACGAAGACCTTCTCCGACCACGGGTGGAGCGGCCTGCTCGTCGAGCCGGTCCCCCAGTTCGCACAGTTGCTGCGCGAGCACCGCCCCCGCGATGTCATCGTCGAGGCCGCGGTCACCGAGGTGGAGGGGCCGATCGAGCTCTTCAGCATCCCGGACACCGGGCTCTCGACGTTGCGGGAGGACTTCGGCGGGCGGCACGCCGAGCAGGGCTGGCACGTCGACCGGATCGAGGTCGCGGGCCGCCGGCTGGACTCGTTGGTCGCCGAGCACGGGTTCGCCGACGTCGAGGTCCACCTGCTCGTCGTCGACGTCGAGGGGGCCGAGGAGGGCGTCCTGCGTTCGGTCGACCTGCGCTCGTGGCGCTCGTGGGTCCTGGTCATCGAGGCCACCGAGCCCAACCGGGCCGCACCGACCCACGAGACCTGGGAACCGATCGTCCTCGACGCGGGCTACGAGTTCTGCCTCTTCGACGGTGTCTCGCGGTTCTACTGCGCGGCCGAACACGCCGACCGGCTGCGTGCCGCGCTCTCGGTGCCGGCTTCGGCCATCGACGCCTTCGCCGACGCACGCATCCTCGAGCTGCAGGAGCGCGCCGCCGCGACCGAGCGGATGGCCGACGAGCGCCTGGCCGAGGTGATGCGCTGGCGCGCTGCCGCCCTCACGACGTGGGCCGCCGACGTGAGCGGGCGGCCCGCAGATCGCGCCGCCCTCGAGGCGGCGCGCTCGGATGCGGCCTGGGCGCACGAGGAGATCGCCAACATCCAGCGCACCGTGTCGTGGCGGGTGACTCGACCGCTGCGTGCGGTGCGCCGACGGACTAAGCGGCGGTGACGGCGCAGGTGCCTTCGGCCACACGCGAGAGCATGCCCCCGGTGAATTCCCGTCCACCCCTGTCGACCCTCGATGCGCTCGAACAGCGGCTGCGTGCCGCCGCCGCCGTCGCCCTGCCGGGCCGAGCCGAGCCGCAGTCCGACGACCCCGGACACCGGTGCGCCGCACTCCTGGCCGATCTGCTCGCCGCCTGTCCGTCGGCCGCCGGGCCCGAGCACTGGCTCGCCTGGACGGCCGTCGCCGGGCGGTTCGCGCGTGTCGCAGAGGTCGCCCGCCTGGCCCGGACCCTGCGGCTGGACGGCGTGGACCCCACGATCCGGATGCTCCTCACCGCGGTCCGGGCGGAGGCGGACAAGGGCTGCCTCGACCTGCCGATGCGGGTCATCACCGACCAGACGGTCGTCGTCGTCGACTACAGCGCGCGACACGAGCTCAACACGGGAATCCAGCGGGTGGCCCGGGCCACGACGACCCGATGGGTCGACTCGCGCCCGATCGTCCCGGTCGCCGTGACCGACGAGCACACGGGCCTGCGCCTGCTTCATCCACGCGAGAGCGCGCGAGTCCTCCACTACGGCACACCGTGGACCGGCGCCCCCGACGACCGCAGCGAGGACGAGTTGGTCGTGCCGTGGCGGACGTCCGTGGTCTTCCTCGAGGTGCCGGACCCCTGGAGCGCCCCGTCGATGGCGGCGATGGCCGAATGCTCCGGCAACCGGGTCGGTCTCGTGGCCTACGACATGATCCCCCTGCTGTCCGCCGACTACCGCCCGCGGGGCGAGTCGGGGATCTTCGCGTCCTATCTCGGCCTGGTCAAACACAGTCACCGGGTGGCCGGCATCAGTCGCTCCGCCGCCGACGAGTTCCGCGGCTTCTCGGCCATGTTGCCCGCCCAGGGCCTGGCCGGCCCGCACGTGACCGAGGTCGAACTCGCCGAGGAGGTCGACCACAGCGGGAAGGGCCGGCCGCCGCGGGCGGGCGAGCGCCCGGTCGTCATGGCCACCGCTCGGCGGGAACCGCACAAGAACCTTCGCGCGGTGCTGCACGCCGTCGAACGGCTCTGGAACGAGGGCCTGGACTTCGAGTTCGTCATGCTCGGCAGCACGGGATGGGACGAGAGCGCGCTGAGCGCGTGGATCGCCCGGCTCACGGCGGCCGGCCGACCGATCGAGGCGCTCGGTTGGGTGCCCGACGACGAAATGTGGCAGCGGATCGGGAGCGCGAGCTTCGTCGTCTTCACCAGCCTGCACGAGGGCTACGGGCTCCCCGTCGCGGAGGCGCTCGCCTGCGGGACGCCGGTCGTCACCACCCGCTACGGCAGCCAGGGAGAGATCGCCGAGAAGGGCGGCTGCGTGCTCGTCGACCCGCGCGACGACGCCGACATCACCGGGGCGCTACGCACCCTCATCACGCAGCCCCAGCGCGTGCTCGAGTTGCGCGCGCAGATCGCCGGCCGACCGCGACGCTCCTGGGACGACTATGCCGCCGACCTCTGGCGCTACCTGGTGGAGGACGACGATGCGCAGGACTGACCGGGCCGCGGTACGACGGCCGGGACTCCGACGCCCGGACCACCGCTTCGACCGGGTCTGGGGTGCTCGCCTCGCCGAGGTGGCCCGGGCCCTCGGACAGCCGTCGCCCTCGTCCGAGGCCATCGCGGCCCGCGACCTCGGCGCTGCCGTCCTGCCCTTCCTGGGCGATGGCGACCGCTCCCGGGTCTGGCTCGTCCTGTCCGTCCTCTGCGGGGCGATGCCCACCGACCGCGAACTCATCGAGGTATGCCGCGATCTGGAGTTCGACGCAGGTGCCCGGCTGGTCGAGCACGTGCTGCGGCATACGACCGAGGCGTCCTCGACCCGGCGGGTGCGCGTGGTGTCGGGCGCGACCGTCGTCGACGTCTCCGCGACGCTGCGGATGCCCTTCACGACGGGAATCCAACGGGTGGTCCGGGAGTCGGCGTCGCGGTGGGTCGCCGGCGATCGGAGCATCCCGGTCTCGTGGACCCCCGACTTCCAGGCCATCCGGGAACTCACCCCTGCCGAGCGCACGCTGCTCGACGAGCGGCTTCCGGCCGAACGCGAGGACATCCCGCCGGAGCGACCGGGCACCGCCGTGCTCGTCCCGTGGCAGTCCACCTACCTCACCGGAGAGGTGCTCGCCGAGATCGACCGGGCCGAACGGGTCCGCACGCTTGCGCAATACGCCCGGTGCCGGACCGGATTCATCGTCTACGACCTCATCCCCGTGTCGGCCCCGGAGACGCTGCGGACCTGGGAGGAGGACAGCTTCGCCCACCACCTCACGGCCCTGCGCGAGTCGGACCGACTCGTCGCGATCTCGCGCTCCTCGGCGGACGAATACCGGGGCTGGCGTTCCATGCTCGCCGCCGTCGGGCGCCCCGGGCCCACCATCACCTCGGCCACACTGCCGGCCACGGTCCCACCGAGCGACGAGAACACCCTCGCGCTCGCCCGACAACGTTTCGTCGTGGGGGGCCTCCCCCTCGTCCTGGTCGTCGGGAGCGCCGAACCACGCAAGAACCACCTGCCGATCCTGCACGCGGCCGAGGTGCTCTGGCGGCGAGGACTGCGCTTCTCGCTCACCTTCATCGGGGGCCGCTCGTGGGGCGGCACCGAGTTCGACGCCACGTTGGCCGCTCTCCAGGCCGCGGAGCGCCCGATCGAGCGCGCCACGGGCATCACCGACGAGTTCATGTATGCGGCATACCGGCTCGCGCGGTTCACCATGTTCCCCTCGCTCACCGAGGGCTACGGGCTACCGGTGGCCGAGTCCCTGGCCGTCGGCACGCCGGTGATCACCTCGGGCTTCGGGAGCATGGCCGAAATCGCCGACCGCGGCGCCCTGCTCGTCGACCCCCGCGACGACGAGAGCATCCTCTCGGCGATGGAGGCCCTGCTCACCGACGACGGGCTGCTCCAACGCCTGCGCGACGAGGCGAAGGGTCGTCCGACCTCGTCGTGGCAGGACTACGCCGAACGCTGCTGGTCGCTACTCACCGACCCCGACTCTCCCGGCGACGACGTCGCGTGACGACGTCCTCGACGTCCTCGACGACGTGGGCCACGAAAGGATGACCGTGCGAATCGCCACGGAGGTCACCCGGCCGCTGCGCGACTACCTCAACTCGCGGTTCGGCCACGTCCTGCACCGCCTCGACACGGTCGAGGAGCGACTGGCGCGGATCGAGCACCAGCTCACCCCGGCCACCGGCCCGGCGACCGAGGAACCGACCCCCCTCGTCGACGACCTGCCCGACTTCTCGCACCTGCTGCACACCCTGCGCGGGATCGAGCTGTCCCGGATGCCACCGGGTGCCCGGACCATGCTGAGCGCCGGCTGCGCCAACGCGGGCTACTTCGCGTGGGTCTCCGCCAACTACCCGGGGGTGCAGCGACACATCGGCCTCGAGCTCTACCTGCCCGAGCCCGACGACCTGCCGCCCGGGGTCGAATGGCTCAAGCAGTCCGTGTCGGACATGTCCGGGGTGACCGACGGCGAGATCGACCTGCTCTTCTCTGGGCAGAACCTCGAGCACCTGTTCGGCGACGACCTCGGCGGCTTCCTCCTGGAGAGTCACCGGGTGCTGCGTGAGGGCGGCCTGCTCGTCGTCGACTCCCCGCATCGGCAGATCTGTCACGCCCTCAACTGGACCATGCCGGAGCACACGATCGAGTTCACGCCGCAGGAGGCCGCGGAGCTGGTCACCCTGGCCGGCTTCGACGTCGAGTCGATCCGCGGCCTCTGGCTGTGCCGCGAGCCCGACGGCACCCTGTTGCCGCTGTGGTCCGAACCGGGGAGACCGCTCAGCGCGTCCGAGGTCGTGCGCCGGTCCACCCTCGGGCAGGACCGGGCCGACGACAGCTTCGTCTGGTGGCTCGAGGCCCGACGATCCGCCCGGACGCCGGACGAGCAGGGACTACGGAAAAGGCATGCGCAGCTATTCGCCCATTCCTGGCCCGAACGGCGCCGGCGGCTGCGCCGGGCGGTCGGCGACGCCTTCGTCGAGGACGGGCGCTCGATCGTGCGGGTGGCGGCAGGCACGGCGGGATACCCGGTCTTCGGGCCCTACCTGCCACTCCCGCCCGGAGAGCACCGGGCGACCTTCCGGCTGCGCCGGAACGGCCCGGCCAGCGAGGCCGACGAGGCCGCCGTGGTCGCCCGGGTGGACATCTGCGGGGCCGGGACCCCGTTGGCGCAACGCGAGCTCCTGGGTGTCGACCTCCCCTTCGGGGTGTGGACCGACGTGGAGGTGCGTGCGGACGTCCCCGCCCTGCTGTGGGGCGGGGAATACCGGGTGGAGGCGACCGGTGTCGCGGCCCTGGACGTCGACCTGGATATCGCGGTGATCGAACCGCCCGGGAGCGTCGGGCCCCGACCGATCTCGGACCCGCCGGCTGAGCCGGGACAACCTGGGCACGTGGTCGCCTGAGAATCGGTCGCGCTCAGAAGCGCACGCCGGGGTTCCCGGACAGGCCGAAGGCGTCGAAGAGCAGCCGCAGCGACCCGTCCTTGACGACGACGTTCCCGTCGTCCTGCACGGCGAGGAAGGCCCCGGACCCGAAGGCCATCGAGGCCCAGGCCGGCGAACCGTCCGGCCGATAGACCACGAGGTTGCCGTCCCCCTGGAGGACCAACGACGAGCCCGGCACGAAGGTCCGGGTGTTCCACGGCGGGCGCCCCGAGGCGAAGTAGGCCACGAGGTTGCCGTCGCCCTGCATGACCAGCCAGACCGAGCGGGTGTTGGATCGGACACCCTGGCCGGGCGACAGCGTGCTCACCTCCGGCGGCAGGGCGAACCGCGCGACGGTCTTGTGGGTGTGCCCCTGGCTGTCCCAGAGGGCCACCCCGGTCCGTGAATAGAGCACCAGGTTGCCGTCGTCCTGCAGGCGCAGGACGACGCCCGAGCCCGAGGTCATCGTCGCCCACACGGCATACCCGTGCGCGGAGTAGAGCACGACGTTGCCGTCGGCCTGCACGACCAGCGACGAGCCGGGCGAGAAGGTCCAACTCGACCAGAGGACCCGACCGTCCGCGGAGTAGACGACGAGGTTCCCGTCGTTCTGCATGACGAGCAGACAGGCATGGTTCGGCGACCAGACGATCCGGCCCGGCCCCAAGGACCCGGTCACCACCGACGGGTCGGCGTTGAGGATCGTGAACCACGTCGAGCGCAGGCCGTCGGCGAAGGAGGGGTAGGGCCGGGCGAACCGGATGTCGTCACCGGTCACATCCACCGACCCATTCGCGAACTCGAGGCGCACCGAGGTCACCCGACCGCCCCACTCGCCGTAGCCGTTGCGGGCGAGCACGACGAGCCGGTTGAGCGCCCCACGACCCGGATACCTCGCCTCGAGCGCAGCGGCCGGGAGGGCGGCCGTCCAGGTCGCGGACGAGTTGCCCGCTGGTATGCCGTCATAGGGGTCGGCCTGCGCGACGAGGTAGCTCTGGCCACCGGGCGCGGTCCACCCTCCGCTGCTCGCCGAGTACTCCGTGAGGGCGAGTGCGCCGGCGGCCGTGCGCACGACCTGGCCGGCGGTGGCCGCGACCGCTGCGTCCGTGCTGGCCGCCTCCAACGCCGTGGCGGTCCCGTTCACCGCATAGGCGGTGACCCCGCCGTAGACCTGGCAGGCGGTCGTGTCGCAGATGTCGTAGTTGCCGGGCGCGTGCAAGGTGCGGGCGGCGTAGGTCCGCGCCGCGACCGCCTGGGCGGACAGCGCCGCCGTCAGCCACGAGGCGGGGCTCTCCCGCGGGACGACGCCCCGCAGGTAGGCCTCGAGCGAGACGGTGTCGACGGTGTCGACGGTCGAGCCGACGGGGATCGCCGTAACGGTGCCCCGGTAGTCGGTCGAGGTCCCGTCCGCGCGCCACACCCGCACGATCCCCCCGGGCGCCACGAAGCGCAGCGGGGCGGCGACGGTCGTGGCACCGGACACCGGGAAGACGACCCACGCGGTGCCGCTGTTGCCCTGCAACTGCAGACCGGTCGCGGTCGGCCAGAACCGCCACTGTCCGTATCCGGCCGGCAGGGTGGTGACCGCGCCCGAGGTCTCCACGACGGTGAGCCCCACGGCCATGCTCACCCGCAGCTGGCTCGGGTCGGCACTGAGCCGCACCCGGATCGGCTCGTCGACGATGGTCGCCAGCTGGGTGCCCGGGTAGTAGAAGCCGAGGATCTGGGCCGCGCCGAGGCCGGAGAGAGCCGCCCCCTGGGCCCCCCACTGGGACATCCCCCTGCCATGGCCGAAGCCGTGACCACGCAGTTGGAAGACCCCGTCGGCGGGTCGCACGTAGGCCTCCTCGGCGGCGGCCAGGGCACCAAGGGCACCCGTGGCGCCCGGTGCGCCGACGACCGCCACGAGGGACGCGACCACTGCCCTCACGAGCACGCGCGCGACCCACCGTGCGGTTCGGGGCGCAGGAGACCGGCTCACCCTCCCAGCATGCCTCGCGACGGGGGGCCACCGCGACCGACCGACCAACCGAGACCGACCGCCGACCGACCGGGCGCGGCCACGAGGTCAACGGGCGACGAGGACCCCCGCGGCGGCGCTTGCCGCGAGGGCGGCGCGCCAGTGCGGCAGGCGGGCGACGCCCACCGCGTCGCTGCGGTCGTGGCCGAGCACGCTGTAGGCCGGCCGCACAGCCGGAAGGGGGTAGTCCGCGGTTCGGATCGGGCGCACCCGCGCGGGGTCGGCACCCAGTTCCTCCAGGACCGCCTGCGCGAATCCGTGCCAGGTGGTCTCGCCCTCGCTGGTCGCGTGGTAGATCCCCGGCGGCGCCTCGGCGGCGAGCAGGTCGACGAGATAGCGCGCGACGTCAGCGGTCGTCGTCGGCTGACCCCGTTGGTCGTCGACGAAGGCGAGGGTCTCCCGCTCCCCGGCCACACGGGCGATCGTCCGCGCGATGTTGGGACCGCCCGCGCCGTAGAGCCACGCGGTTCGCACGACGAGCGCGGTCGGGCATTCGGCCCGCGCGGCCCACTCCCCCGCGGCCTTCGTCCGTCCGTATGCCGAGCGGGGCGCGAGTGGGGCATCCTCGGCATACGGCGTGGTCGCGTCCCCGGAGAAGACGTAGTCGGTGGAGATGTGCACGAGCCGGGCACCCGCCCGATGCGCGCTCCGGCCGAGGACCGCCGGCCCGATCCCGTTGATCCGGAAGGCCGTCGCCTCCTCGGTCTCGCATCGATCGACGGCCGTGTATGCCGCCGTGTTCACCACCCAGTCGTGCCCGGCCACCGCGGCGGCGGACGACTCGGGGTCGGTGATGTCCACCTCCGGCAGGTCGGTCGCGGTCACGTCGTGGCCGGCGGCGGCGAAGGCTGCCGCGACGTCCTGGCCGAGCATCCCCCGGGCCCCGGTGATGAGAATGCGCACAACCGCGGAGTCTAGTTCCCGGCCACGGCGGACGGTCGGCGCCGATAGCCTGACCGGCATGAAGGGGATCATCCTCGCGGGGGGATCGGGGACCAGGCTGCATCCCATCACCAAGGGGATCAGCAAGCAGCTCATGCCGGTCTACGACAAACCGATGATCTACTACCCGCTGTCCACGCTCATGCTCGCCGGCATCCGCGAGGTCCTCGTCATCACGACGCCCGAGGACTCCGCGCAGTTCCGGCGGCTGCTCGGCGACGGTCGCGACTGGGGCATCGAGCTCGACTATGCCGTCCAGCCCCGGCCCGAGGGGCTCGCCCAGGCCTTCCTCATCGGTGCCGACTTCGTCGGATCCGATGCCGTGGCGCTCGTCCTCGGCGACAACATCTTCTACGGCACCGGCCTCGGCACCGCGCTGCGCACGAGCACCCACGTGGTGGGCGGCCACGTCTTCGCCTACCACGTCGCCGACCCACAGGTCTACGGCGTCGTCGAGTTCGACGAGGACGGCAGGGTCCTGTCGATCGAGGAGAAGCCCGCACGGCCCCGGTCCAACTACGCCGTCCCCGGGCTCTACTTCTACGACAACTCGGTCCTGGACGTCGCCCGTGCGCTGCGGCCGAGCGCGCGCGGCGAGCTGGAGATCACCGGCGTGAACGCGGCATACCTCGGCCGGGACGCGCTCACGGTGACGGTCCTGCCGCGCGGCACGGCCTGGTTCGACACGGGCACCTTCCAGGGACTGCTCGACGCGAGCCAGTTCGTCCACGTCGTCGAGGCCCGGCAGGGACACAAGATCGGGTGCGTCGAGGAGATCGCCTGGCGCAACGGCTGGATTGACGACGCACAGCTGGAGCGGCTCGCCGACACGCTCGCGAAGAGCGGCTACGGCGGCTACCTGCGTGGGCTGCTCGAAGACGGCCGGGGCCGCTGATGGACTTCCGCCCGCTCGCGATCGAAGGTGCCTGGGAGGTCACCCCACGCCAATTCCCCGACGCCCGAGGGATGTTCGCCGAGGGCTTCCGCGCCGACAAGCTCGCCGCGCACATCGGCCACCTGCTCGCCGTGCGGCAGACGAACATCTCGGTCTCGGTGGCGGGGGCGGTGCGGGGCATCCACTATGCGGCGCTGCCACCCTCGCAGGCGAAGTACGTGACGGCTCTGGACGGGGTCTTCCTCGACTTCGTCGTCGACCTGCGGGTCGGCTCGCCGACCTTCGGCGAGTGGGACTGCGTCCGGCTCGACACGCTCGACCGCCGCGCCGTCTACCTGTCCGAAGGCCTGGGCCACGCCCTCGCCTGCCTCGAGAACGGCACCGCCTTCTACCTGTGCAGCGAGGTCTACGACCCGGCGGGCGAGCGGGCGATCACCCCGCTCGACCCCACGGTCGGGCTCGTCCTGCCCGGGGGACCGGCACCGGTGCTCTCCCCGCGCGACACGGCCGCACCCTCGTTACTCGAGGCCCGCGAGGCAGGCCTGCTGCCCGACTACGAGGACTGTCTCGCATACCGCCGCGGGCTGGCCTGACCGCGGGTCCGCGCGAGAGGATGACCGGTATGCCGCGCCGCCCGCTGAGGGAGTCCCTCGCCGCCCTGCCCGCTCGGTTGCCCGGCACCGCGCGCGAGCTGCCCGGGCGCACGCGTCGGCTCGTCCAGCCTCGCGGACGCACCCCGCGGCTCGGGTTCGCGACCGTCCGCGGTCGGTCGATGGAACCGACGCTGCACGAGGGCGATCGGCTGCTCGTCGCCTGGGACCTGCCACCGCGGGCCGGGCGGATGGCCCTCGTCCAGCTCCCCGACGGACCCGACGGTGCCCGCCCCCTCTCGGTCAAGCGCGTGAGCGGACCCGATCCCCAGGACCCTGGCTCGTGGTGGGTCGAGCGCGACAACCCGCGTGAGGGTGTCGACTCTTGGCAGGCCGGCGGGGTCCCGGACGCGGACGTCAGGGCTCGGGTGCTCACCCGGGTGCCCGACGTGGGCAGCATGCTGCGCTCACCCGTCTTCCTTGCCGTGGCCGGCTGGGGCCTGAGCCGTCGCACGTCCCTGCGCCGCCGCCGGGGGTAGGTTGGAGACGATCGAACGCCCACACGCCCCGCACATCGCAGGCACCAGGACCGGACATCACGAAGGGAACGAGAACATGAACCTGAGCTTCATCGCCGCCACCGTCGAGGTCAGCGCCCACTGCGACCTGCCGTGCGGCGTCTACGACCCCGCCCAGGCCCGGATCGAGGCCCAGTCGGTCAAGGCCACCATCGAGAAGGCCATCGCGAGCGACGACCCCGACTTCAAGGTCCGCGCGATGATCATCAAGGAGCAGCGCTCCCACTTGGTCAAGGAGCACCTGTGGGTGCTGTGGACCGACTACTTCAAGGCCCCGCACTTCGAGAAGTACCCCAACCTGCACACCCTGTTCAACGAGGCCACCAAGGCCGCGGGCGCCGCCGGCACCAAGGGCTCCTGGGACCTGGCCAAGGCCGATGAACTGCTCGCGATGATCGACGAGATCGCGGAGATCTTCTGGGAGACCAAGAAGGCCTGAGCGAGATCCCACGAGTCCGGCCCCCGTCGCCGCCCGGTCCTCGTCGGCCGCCCCTGGGCGGACCACGAGGACCAGGGGCGCGAGCGAGGTCGAGATTGCGTAACGACTGAGACGCGTGTGTCCTGTGTGACGCATGTCCGGTTTACTGTGCTGCGATGAACAGGGGAATCCTTCGGCGTGCCGCCTCGCGCCTGGCGGTCGCCTCCGTCTGCCTCGGCCTGGGGCTCGGCCTCGGCCCGGCACCGACCGTCCACGCCCAGCCCCCCAGCGAGGTCGCGACGGCCCCCGCCCGACCGGTCGCCGCGGACTCCGCTGCGAGCGCCGAGCGGCCGGCAGCGGCCGCCACGCGTCCGGTGCTGCGCCGCGAGGCGCTCACCGGGGCGACCCCGACGTCCCCGCAGCGACCAGGGCAGCGGGCGGCCGTCGACCGGCGCAATCCGCCCGCGGAGGCGGCCCTCGACGCCTATCCCGGCCGGATCGCGCAGACGAACGGGGCCCGACTCGCCGGGGTGGCCTGGTCCGGCACCGGTCCCGATCGGTCGGAGATCCGGTTCCGCACGGCCGACGGTGGCTGGTCCCCCTGGGCAACCCTCGAGCGAGAGACCTCCACGCCCGAGGGCGGCACGAGCGAGCCCCTCTGGATCGGTGACGCAGACACCATCGAACTGCGGGCGTCGCGGGGAACCCAGGACGTCTCCGGCGAACTCACCCTGCTCTGGGTCACCGACCCGGCCACGCCCGCGGCGGCATCCAGGCCGTCGGCGACGTCGAGTCCCGATCCGTCGGCGCTCGCCACCCCCGAACCCTCGACGGGCAGCGCGTCGCTGCCGATGCCCGGGCCGGGTCGCAGCGCCGTGGGGGTGTCCGCCACGGGCGCCTCGCCGGCGGCGTTGTCGGTCGCCACACCTGTCCGGGTCTACACCCGAGCCGAATGGGGCGCCGACGAGTCGCTCCGGATCGACGCGCCGAGCTATGCCGACGAGCTGCGGGCCGCGTTCGTCCACCACACCGACGGCTCCAACACCTACACCGCCGACCAGGTGCCCTCGATCCTCCGGTCGATCTACGTCTACCACGTGCAGGGCAACGGCTGGAACGACATCGGGTACAACGCGCTCGTCGACCGCTACGGGCGAGTGTGGGAAGGCCGCTACGGCGGACTCGACTTCGCCGTGATCGGGGCGCACGCCGCAGGCTTCAACAACCGGACCTTCGGGGTGTCGGTGCTCGGCACCTACACGACCACGGGTCTGCCGGCGGCGGCGGCCGAGGCGGTGGCCCAGATCGTGGCATGGAAATTCCGCGTCTCCGGGGTGACCGACCCGACCGGCAGCACCGTCCTCACGAGCGGTTCCGACGCCGCACGTTGGCCGACCGGGACCGCGGTCACGCTCCCGCGCATCCTGGGCCATCGCGACGTCAACTACACGAGTTGCCCGGGCGACGCGGCATACGCGACGCTCCCCTCGATCCGCCAGCGCGTGGCGGCCCTCGTGGCCGCGAGCCCTCGCGGGCCGTGGGTGCCCGGGACCTTCACCCCGGCCATGGGGGCGATCACGTCGTGGGCCGGGACCGCGCGGGTGGTCATGCAGGGTGACGGCAACCTCGTCGTCTACGACACGGCCTGGCACCCGTTGTGGGCGACGATGACGATGGTCGCCGGCTCCAGTCTCGTCGGCGAGGCGGACGGCAACCTCGTCCTGCGGGCTCCGGACGGTCGACCGTTGTGGACGGCCGGAGTGAGCAGCACGGGTTCGGTCCTGCGCATCCTCGACGACGGGGATCTCGTCCTCTACTCCCGCGCCGGGACCCCGATCTGGGACGCCTACGGCCGTTCGGGCAACATCGGCGTCGACCTCACCAAGGCGTCCATCCTGCACGGGCTCACCGCCGGGCAGTCGGTGACCTCGCCCGCGGGAAACTACCGCGTGTCCCTCGACGCGGCCGGCACCCTCGCGGTCCGCACGAGCGGTGGCTCGGTCGTCTGGTCGCGCGCCGGAGTCGCCGGCTCCTCGCTCGTCATCGACGGCGAGGGCAACCTGCTCTTCACGGATCCGACCGGCTATCCGCAGTGGACGGCCGGGGTGAACAGCCCGGGCTCCTATCTGCTCCTCACCGACTCGGGCAACCTCGTCCTCTACGCCCTCAACGGACGCGTGTTGTGGGACGCGAACGGGTCGAGCGGGAACCCGGGCATCGACTACGCCCGCGATGCCGTGTGGAAGCTCGCCCCCGGCGGCACGGTCTCCTCGCCCGGCGGCGGCTACCGGCTCGCCATGCAGAACGACGGGAATCTCGTCGTCTACACGAACACCAACGCCGTCGTCTGGGCGACCTACACCTTCGTCCCGGGGTCCTCGCTCGCCGTCGGCCGGGACGGCAGCATGCGCATCCTCGACGCGAGCGGCAGGCCGCGGTGGGCGGCCGGCACCTGGGTATCCGCCGGCGTCCTGTTGTTCCAGGCCGACGGCAACCTCGTGCTCTACACCCCCAGCCGGCGTCCGGTGTGGGACAGCAAGGGAGTGCTGGGACGCAGCGGGGTCCGCTACGGCGCTGCCCCCCTGTGGAGCCTGGGCGCCGGGCAGGAGAGCGTGGCGGGGGGCTATCGCCTGGCGATGCAGGGCGACGGGAACCTCGTCGTCTACAACGCGTCGTGGCGCCCCCTCTGGTACAGCGGCACGTTCGTCCCCGGCACGCGGATGGAGGTGGGGACCGACGGCATCGTGCGGCTCACCACCTCGTCCGGCACCGTCCTGTGGACCTCCCGGGTCTTCAGTCCCGGCGCCGCGCTCTACGTCCAGGCCGACGGCAACGTCGTGCTCTACGACATGAGCGGACGCCCGATCTTCGACACCGCGGGATACACGGGCAACTCCGGTTCGCGCGTGTGACGTTCAGTGCCGATGCGTATGCCGTCGCTCGAGCACCCGCTGCAGGCTGTCGACTACCCGTGGGTCGTATTCGTAGCCCAGACCGAGGTGGATCCGCTCCATGGCGGCCTCCCTCCGGCGCGCGGTGATCGACCCGCCCACGAAGTCGTCGTAGGCGTTGGCGACCTTGAGGATGCGGGCGAGTAGCGGCAGTTCCTCGTCGAACTCGCGCACCACGCGGTAGGGCGTGGCCTGCGCCGCGACGGCGTCGCCGACCTCGGCGGCGACTCCCGCCTCACGGACGATCTGGGCACCGGCCTCGGCGATCCGCCGCTGGTCGGCCGGCGCCGCCATGACGGTGGCTCCTGCAGGGATGGGTGAGCGCAGCGCCACCTGGCCCAGGTCGTGCAGCAGGGCGGCGTGTTCGAGGTACCGCAACTCCCGCTCGGGAACGCTAAGGTCACGCCCCAACTCGATCGACAGCTGGCAGACCCGGTCCGGGTGTCCCGGTCGGGTGAACCCCCCCAGCTCGGTGAGCCTCGAGAGCACTCGCACGGTCTGGGCGTAGGTCCGGCGGATCGCGGCATACTGCCGGAGGGCGAACTGGGTGAGCACGAGCGGGATGAGGAACAACGGGAGCGCGGCCAGGCCCAGCGGACGCGCGGCCAGCGCGACAAGGGTGCCCGAGGAGCTCAAGGCCAGTCCGAGTCCCGCGCCCGCACGCAGTTCGTCGGCGACCGCCTGGCGCAGGCCCTGGTGCAGGCGGGCGGCCCGGGTGAGGGCCGTGAGGAAGAGGAAGGCCGCCAGTCCCGCCGCCGCCGCGAGAGAGAGCAGGATCGCCATCGGCCAGCGGTCTCCGTGCCAACCGGCGTCGACCTGCAGCAATGTCTGCCCGTCCCACAACGGCAGCTTGCGGTAGACGACCGCGGTGACGGTCACGCCGAGGAACCGGGCGGACACCTCGTCCACGCGCACGTCCTGCCCGAGGAGCAGTCGTGGGAGGGCGCCGAGAGTGAGACCGAGCGCCACGGCGGCCAGCAGCGGCGACGGCTGCAGCCCGACGAGATCGTGTGTCCCCGAGCGCGAGAGCAGGACGAGGGCCAGCGCGGCGGCCAACGACATCGGGGCGAGGTCGCGGGAGTCCTCGAAGCGGAAACGGTAGTACTCCCCGATCGCGATGACGAGGGCGTAGAAGGCGACGAGTGGGAGGATCTCGGGGACGTGCCGCAACTCCATGCCGCCACGCAGGATCGCCGCGACCGCGGTGACCACAGCCAGACCGATGACCGCGGCGACGGCGCCCCGCGGGACCGAGAGGCCCGACCGGTGCGGGATCACGAGCGCCTCGTCCCGGTCCGGGCCACGGTGCCACTCACGAGGTCGGAGGTCGCGGGATCGTCGTGGTCGAAGGCCGTGCCGGTCATTTCGACCGAGGCGCCGGTCCACGGGTGCCGCTCGAGCGCCCGTTCGAGGGCGGAGACGATCGTCGGGTCCACCTGCGAACCGGCCCGTGCCCACAACTCGTCGAGGGCCTGGGGGCAGGACAGGCAGGGGCGCCCGGGTCCGGTGGAGGTGAGCGTGTCGAAGGCGTCGGCGACCGCGATGATCCGGGCCGACTGTGGGATGGCCACCCCGGCCAGGCCGACCGGGTAGCCCTCCCCGTCGAATCGTTCGTGGTGGTGGCGGATCCCCGGGAGGGAATCGTGCAGGAAGGAGATCTCCCGCAGAAGATCCGCCCCCCGGTCCGGATGCCCCATGAGGGTGTCGACGTCGGCGAAACCGTGGCGTCCGTCGGCGGCCGGGTGGGCCGGCGCGCCGATCCAGCCGATGTCGTGGAGCATCGCGGCATACCGCAGAGCCGTCGACTGCGCAGAGGTGAGGCCCAGTTGCTCGGAGATCCACTCGGCGAGGACGGCTACCCGCTCGCTGTGCCCCACGGCATACGGGTCCCGTGCACCCACCGCAGCGACGAAAGCCGCGAGCGTGCGATCGTGGGCGGCCCGCTCCTCGCTGTATTGGACGAACGCCCAGCGGGCGACGAACAACGGCATGAGGATGAGCACCGCGCTGAACGGGCCCACCCCCGCTGGCACCCAGAGGATGACGAAGAGGAAGCCGATGACGCCGAAGCCGACCTGGGCCAGACCCGTGGAGGTGAGCATCGAGCCGACGAACTGGCGGTAGTTGTCGCCGCGGTCAGCCCAGACGATGCCGCCGAGGAGCAGGACGTTGGTGACCGTCTGCACGAGGTTGGCCAGCATGAACGGGCCCCCGACCCGGGCCATGATCTCGGCCACGCCGGTCACGTGGGTGAGGTCGGCCGCGCCTCCGGCCCACAGGTAGGTGAGTCCCGCCACCGCGCCGAGGATCGCGTTCATCGCGGTGTTGAAGACCCGCGCCCGCAGCGGTCGGGGACCCCGCTCGAGGGCCACGGCCAGGGCGTTGATGACGGCCCCCCCGAACGGCCCGACGAGGACCGACGAAGCGAGGGCGATGATGCTCCCGGCGGCCAGGCTCACTCGCGTGAGGACGTGCACCCGCAGGACCCAGCTACCCATCGCCATGACCGCGAGAACGCCAGCGGCCACGAGATCCCGGGGTGGTCCCCCCACAAGCCAGGCGACGACGAGGGCCAGGACGGCCAGCGCGCCCGTCGCCGCGATGTAGGCACCGACGAACCATGCCGGACGCGGCGGGAGCTCGTCGGGTTGGTCGAGCATGGAAGTACGGTACGCCGCTCGTGTCGCCCCGCACGTGGACACGGCGCACCGGCCTGCGCTCGGCCGGTCGGAACGGGCTCAGCAGGCCTTGGGCTCCCAGTTGTGGTACCCGGCCTTCGGCTCCCAGTTGTGGTACCCGGCCTTCGGCTCCCAGTTGTGGTACCCGGCCTTGGGCTCCCAGTTGTGGTACCCGGCCTTGGGCTCCCAGTTGTGATACCCGAGCGTCGTCGTGATGGTCATCGTGAGTCCCTGTCTGTGTCGGCGGTGTTGCTACGCGGAATGGGAAGAGGAGGGTTGTCGTGCGACGAAGTGCCGGAAAAGCTCAACGGGCCTTCGGCTCCCAGTTGTGGTACCCGGCCTTCGGCTCCCAGTTGTGGTACCCGGCCTTGGGCTCCCAGTTGTGGTACCCGGCCTTGGGCTCCCAGTTGTGGTACCCGAGCGTCGTCGTGATGGTCATCGTGAGTCCTTGTCTGTGTGTCGGCGGTGTTGCTGCGCGGAAATCGGGAATGGGGGTTGTCGTGCGACGGAGGGCCGGAAAGCCTCAACGGGCCTTGGGCTCCCAGTTGTGGTAGCCGGCCTTCGGCTCCCAGTTGTGGTAGCTGGCCTTCGGCTCCCAGTTGTGGTAACCGGCCTTCGGCTCCCAGTTGTGGTACCCGGCCTTCGGCTCCCAGTTGTGGTAACCGAGCGTCGTCGTGGTGGTGTTCATGGCGGACCTTCTTTCCTTTGGGGTTGGGGTGATGCGGCGAGAGGATGGATCGACAGGAGCGGCGCGACGGCGGGTGGGCCGGCACACCGCGAGGGAGACGCGGCGACCCGGCAGGATCAGCTGGACATGCGGGCCGGGCCGGCCCACGTGAGCGGTGTGGTGCGAGCGAGCATCGCCTCGATGACCACGGTGAAAGCCTTCATGTCGGATCTCCTGTCTCATGCTCGTGACGAGCAAACCGAGGGGGTGGGGACGTGCATGGTCGCGCCGCCGTCGCCGGGCGGCGACGGGTGGCGGAAGTGTTCAGAGCGCGGTGGGGGCAGCGGGGAGCGCGGGTGCCCACGTGCGGGAACCCGGCTCCTCTTCGGTGAGCATCGCGACCAACAAACGGGAGAGAGTCTTCACGCGTGCTCCTAGGCGCTGGGGAGAGGAGGCTGTCACTCCTGGGCGTTCGCCAGACCCCAGCCTCCAGTGTGCGACAATATCGCGGCCCTAGCCAGAGGCCGGGCGACTGCATGCGACGCCGCCCCGCCCACGATCGGCTCCAGCACCCCACGGGGCCGGGCAATGCCGCCCCGGTGGCCGCCCCGAGCTATACCCGATTACCCGGCCCAACAAGAAGGAGACGACATGAGCAAGCGGTCGCGCAAGAAGCGGTCCCGGAAGTCCTCGACGGCCAACCACGGTCGCCGGCCCAACTCCTGAACCGCGGATTGGCCTCGGCCGGTCAGCGGCCGGGGTCGACCCGGATGACGGTGAGTCGGCGCATGATCGTCGCCCGCAGGTGGACGGGCGCCGGCTCAGGGGCGCAGGAGCGCTTCACGACGACCTTGACCATCTGGTCGAGGTCGTACTGCCGCAGGCATTCGCCGCATGTGTCCAGATGCGCCCGGATCTTCGCGTGATCGTCGGGTCCCATCTCGCCGTCGAGGAATTCGAAGACGCGCAGGAGTGCTTCGGAGCAGTCCGAGACGCTCGGCACACCGTGTTGATGCCCGGCGTGACCTGCGTGACCGGCCTCGACCGTGGACCCGGCAGGGTCGGGGGCCGGCCCGGTGCCGCGCGGGGACTGGTCGCTCGTCACCGACCCTCCCCCTCTCGGCCGCCGGCACGGACGACGCCGCGCTGCACGGCATACTCGCTGAGCAGCTCGCGCAGTTGCCGCCGTCCACGGTGCAGTCGCGACATCACCGTGCCGATCGGGGTGTCCATGATGTCGGCGATTTCCTTGTAGGAGTAGCCCTCGACGTCGGCGAAGTAGACGGCGAGCCGGAACTCCTCGGGGATCTGCAGCAGCGCCCGCTTGACGTCGCTGTCGGGCAGATGCTCGAGCGCGACGTCCTCGGCCGACCGACCCCCGGAGGAGGTGTGCGAGTCGGCCCGGTGCAGCTGGTAGTCCTCGACTTCGGCCGCGTCGGACTGCTGCGGCTCCCGCTGACGCTTGCGGTAGGAGTTGATGTAGGTGTTCGTGAGGATCCGGTAGAGCCAGGCCTTGAGGTTGGTCCCCGGCTGGTACTGGTGGAAGGCCGCCCACGCCTTGGCGTAGGTCTCCTGGACGAGGTCCTCGGCGTCGGCGGGATTGCGCGTCGTGCGCAGGGCTGCCGAGTAGAGCTGGTCGAGCAGCGGCAGGGCCTCGCGTTCGAAGCGTTCGCGTCGTTGCTCGGGGGTCTCGACGGCCGTGGCGCCGACACTCGCCTCACCGGCGGTCCCCGAGTCGGGGGAGTCCGTCGAGTGCGTGGAGTCCTTGGCGTTCTCGGACTCCGGGGCATCCACGCTGCCGGTGCGCTCGTCGCTGCTCATCGCGCCCCACCCTAACGCCACCGCAGCGGCGGGCGGAGCCTGCGGGCGGGCGGTGGTGGCCAGGTCGGCATCCGCGAGCACGAACACGCGGGCCTCCTGCGGGGGACGATCGACCGGCTTGGTCAGCTCGGTCAGCTCGGTCAGCTGGCTGAGCTGGGTCAGCGTGGTCATGGACACCGCGTGCAACGTCACCGCCCGGTCGCTCCATTCCCGCCCTCGTGATCGCCGTATGCCGCCCTCCTCGCCCGACGTCCCCAGGCCCCTCCCCCACCCCGTCCCTTGCCCCCACCCCCTCCCTTGGCCCCACCCCCTCCCTTGGAGTAAGCGCTTGACTGTTCACAAATCCCGCAACTCAAGGCCTGAGTCACGAGAAAGGTGCACAGTCAAGCGGTTACTCCCAGAAGAGGAGGTCGGCGAGGGCCAGCCGCACAGCCTCGGCGACGAGCGGTCCGCCGGCCCGGGCGATCGTGTGCGTGCCGGGGACGGGGTGCACCCGCCCGGCGAGCGCCGGCTGAGCTGCGAGCACCTCGGCCGGGCCGCCGAACGGATCCCGCTCCCCCTGGACGACGTGGACGGGCAGCCCGGCACCCAGCGGGACCCCGAGTTCGTCGGCGCGCGAGACGTGCGGCTTGCCGGGGGCATGCAGCGGGAAGGACAGGCACAGGACTGCCCCGGCCCCGACGACGCCGGCCGTCCGGCAGGCGACCCGGGCCCCGGCGCTGCGCCCGCCCACGACGAGTGGGCCGCGCACCCGGGCCAGCGGACCACCCCGCCCACGCAGGGCCGCGACGAGCGGGACCCACGCGGAGTCGAGGACCGGGGGGCGGGGTGCGACCCGTCCACCGGCGACGAGCCAGGGCTGCTCGACCAGGGCGACCGCCCAGCCCGCCCCGACAGCCGACTCGACCGCCGCGACGAGGTCGACCGTCGTGATGCTCGGACCGGCGCCGTGGCCGAGGGCGAGGACCCCGCGGGCGGCGCGCGGGCGGGTGACATGGACACGTCCCAGCCCCACGGGGGTGGCGAGCTCGACGACCTCGGCGCTCGTGGTCACGAACCCAGGACCTCCCCCGTCGTCGGGTCGACGACCCCGCGCAGTTCGCCGGCCGACAGGGGGTCCAGCAGGTGCGGGCCGTTGGCGCGTGCCCCGTTGACCGCGGTCGACACCGGGTATGCCGCGAACCGGCCGGGTGCGCGCGGCGCGAGCAGCCGTCCCACCGACGGGGCGTCGGTGCGCCCCGGGTCCAGCCACGCGGCCCAGTCCTCGGGCTCGAGGACGACCGGTTGCCGGTCGTGGATTCGGTCCAGGCCCGGCTCGGCGGCAGTCGTGACGATGGCGAAGCTCGTGAGCCACGCGCGCGGGTCGTCGGGGTCGTCGATCGCCCGGTCGCGCCAGAACTCGTAGACCCCCGCGAAGGCCACGGGCGCGCCGTCCCCCCGGTGGATGAAGAAGGGCTGGCGGCGAGCTCGACCCTTGGCGTCGGTGACGGTCGGGCTCGCCTGCCATTCGTACCAGCCGTCGGCCGGCACGAGGGCCCGCCGGGCGAGCGCAGCCCGGACGAAGGCGCCCTTGTCCAGCAGGGTCTCGGCGCGCGCGTTGATCATCCGCAGCCCGGTCTTCACGTCTGTGGCCCAAGCCGGGACCAGACCCCAGGTGAGCAGCCGCAGCTGGCGCATGGGTGGGGTGCCCTCCGGGGCGCCGCGAGGCACCCGGGTGAGCACGACGGGTGCCTGTTTGCTCGGCGCGACGTTCCAGTCCGGCTCGCCGACCGGCGGGTCCTGCGCAGCGGCGAGGACGCTGCGACTCGGCTCGCCCGTGGCGACGACGTCGACCTCGAACTCGAGCGCGAGGTCGGCCTGGTCGCGCGCCGCGGCATACCTCCCGCACATGGACGCCACTCTAGAGCGCCCCGCGCCGACCACCCCACCCCGCCTCGATACCCCGCGGGATGCCCGTGGATGCCCGCCCTGCCGGTATGCCGCCCGCCCGCCCCCCGCCGTAGGGTGGGACCCGATCTCGCACCGTCCCGCACGAGCTCGCACCCGACCCGGAGGGCAACGATGACCCGCTCGCCCGAGCGTCCCCGGACCAGCGGTGACTGGGCCGCGCCGGTCGCCACCGGGCCCCTCGATGCGGTCGTCGCCCTGCCTGGCAGCAAGTCCCTCACCAACCGCTATCTCGTGCTCGCGGCCCTCGCCGTCGAGTCCTCGACGCTGCGCGCGCCGCTGCGCTCCCGGGACACCCTGCTCATGGCCGGCGCGCTGGGCCGACTCGGGGCACGGATCGAGGACGCAGGGGGCGACTGGATCGTCACGCCCGGGCCGGTGCGCGGTGGCTGCGAGCTCGACTGCGGGCTGGCCGGCACGGTCATGCGCTTCCTCCCGCCGGTCGCGGCCCTCGCCGACGGGCCGGTTCGCTTCGACGGCGACGCCCAGGCTCGGACTCGCCCGATGGGGCCGGTGCTCGACGCGCTGCGGACCCTCGGCGTCGATCTCGCCGACGAAGAGTCGGGCACGATGCCGTTCACTGTCCGGGGCCGGGGGGCGGTTCGGGGTGGCGCGGTGACCCTCGACGCCTCGCAGTCCTCCCAGTTCGTCTCCGCGCTGCTGCTCGCCGGTGCTCGCTACGAGCGTGGCGTCGCCGTCCACCACGACGGCAAACCCGTGCCGAGCGAACCGCACATCCAGATGACCGTCGAGACCCTGCGCGACGCCGGGGTGAGTGTCGACGACGGCGAGGCCAACACGTGGCGGGTCGAACCGGGCCCGATCGGCGGCCTCGACGTCCAGGTCGAGCCCGACCTGTCCAATGCCGGGCCCTTCCTCGCGGCGGCGCTCGTCGCCGGCGGAAGCGTCCGGGTGCCCGGGTGGCCCGAGCACACCGCCCAGGCGGGTGACGCCCTGCGCGACATCCTCGACGCGATGGGCGCGCGGGTCGTCCTCGACCGCGGTGGCCTCACGGTGAGCGGCGACGGGGCGATCGAAGGGATCGACGTCGACCTGCACGACGCGAGCGAGCTCACCCCGACCGTCGCCGCCCTCGCCGCCCTCGCCGAGTCGCCCTCGTGGATCCGCGGGGTCGCCCACATCCGTGGGCACGAGACCGACCGGATCACGGCCCTCGCCACCGAGCTCGGCGCGCTCGGCGCGCGGGTCGAGGAGACCGACGACGGGTTGCGGATCGCGCCAGGTGCGTTGCGCGGCATACGTTTCCGCAGCTATCACGACCACCGGATGGCGACCGCGGGTGCGATCGTGGGGCTGCGGGTGCCCGGTGTCGTCGTCGAGGACGTCGGCACGACCGCCAAGACGCTGCCGGACTTCACCGGGCTCTGGGACGGGATGCTCGCCGGGAGCCGCGGGTGAGTTGGCGCGACCTGGACGAGTCCGACGTCCGGGTCCGGCCCGGCCGCGGCTCGCGGCCGCGGACGAAGGAGCGTCCGCGGCACGCGGACGCGCGGATCGGCACGGTGGTGACGGTCGACCGCGGCCGCTACACCGTCGCCGTGGACGGCCACCGGGTCACCGCGATGAAGGCCCGCGAGCTCGGCCGGACCGCTGTGGTCGTCGGCGACGACGTCGCCCTCGTGGGCGACACGAGCGGTATGCCGGACACCCTCGCCCGGATCGTCCGGCTCGAACCCCGGCGCACGGTGCTGCGGCGCAGCGCCGACGACACGGACCCGGTCGAACGGGTCCTCGTCGCCAACGCCGACGCACTCGCCGTCGTCGTCTCGCTCGCCAATCCCGAGCCCCGGCCCCGGCTCGTCGACCGCTGCCTCGTCGCCGCCTACGACGCCGGCCTCGAGCCGCTGCTCGTCCTCACGAAGGCCGACCTCGTCTCCCCCGACGACTTCCTCGCCAGCTACGCGCCGCTCGCCGTGCCGTGGGTCGTCACCTCGCGGCGCCCCGACCGCTCGCTCGTCGGGCTCGACGACCTGCTCGACCATCTCGTGGATCGGGTGACGGTGCTCGTCGGTCATTCGGGAGTCGGCAAGTCGACCCTCGTCAACGCGCTCGTCCCGGGGGCCGACCGGGCCACCGGCCGGGTCAACGACGTCACCGGGCGTGGGCGGCATACCTCGACGTCCGCGCTGGCCCTGCTCCTTCCCGGAGGTTCGGGCTGGGTGATCGACACCCCGGGGGTGCGCTCCTTCGGACTCGCCCACGTCGACCTCGCCCGGATCGTCTCGCACTTCCCCGACCTCGAGCCGGGCACCGAGGACTGCCCGCGGGGTTGCACCCACGACGAGCCGGAGTGCGGCCTGGACGCCTACGTCGCCTCGGGTGCCGCGGGGCCGGCCGGGCCCGCCCGGCTCGACTCGCTGCGCCGGCTGCTGCGGGCCCGCTCGGGCGTCGCCGACCCGGACTGAGCGCGGCATACCCCTAGTCTGTGGGCTGTGGGCTACGACGACGACCTGCGCCTCGCACACGTGCTGGCCGACGCGGTCGAGCGGGTGACGATGGCCCGCTTCCGCGCCGAGGACCTGCGGGTGGAGACCAAGCCGGACCTCACCCCGGTGAGCGACGCGGACCGGACCGCCGAGGAACTCATCCGCGGCCAGCTCGCCCGCACCCGGCCGCGGGACGCCGTGGAGGGAGAGGAGTTCGGCACGACCGGCCACGGCCCCCGGCGCTGGATCCTCGACCCGATCGACGGGACGAAGAACTTCGTCCGCGGCGTGCCCGTGTGGGCGACCCTCATCGCCCTCGTCGACGGCGACGAGCCGGTCGTCGGCCTCGTCGCGGCACCGGCGCTGCAACGGCGCTGGTGGGCCGCCAAGGGCTCCGGCGCCTTTGCCGGGCGCAGCCTGTCCTCGGCCCGCCGACTGCACGTCTCGGGCGTCGGCAGCCTCGCCGATGCCTCGTTGTCCTATGCCTCCCTCGGCGGGTGGGACGAACTCGGCCGGCGGGAGGACTTCCTCGCCCTCATGGACTCGTGCTGGCGCACCCGTGCCTACGGCGACTTCTGGTCCTACATGCTGGTCGCCGAGGGCGCGGTCGACATCGCCGCCGAGCCGCAGTTGGCGACCTACGACATGGCCGCCCTCGTCCCCGTCGTCACCGAGGCGGGGGGCAGCTTCACCGGGTTGGACGGGCACCCCGGCTGCTGGAGCGGCAACGCGGTCGCGACCAACGGGCTGCTGCACGAGCAGGTGCTCGACCTCATCGGCGACTGAACGACGGCCACTGTCCCGCGGCGCGGGCACCGGACGCGGCGGGGGCACCGGCGGGGGTTCCCCGGCTCAGAACAGTTCGAGCTGGTCGCGCTCGGTCGCCACACCCTCGAGTCGCAGCAACGCCTCCTTGCGCGCCAATCCCCCGGCATAGCCGGTGAGGGTGCCGTCGGCACCGATCACCCGATGGCAGGGCAGGACGATCGGGATTGGATTGGCGCCGTTGGCCGCACCGACGGCGCGCGACGTCGACACCGGCAACCCCAGCCGCCCCGCGAGTTCGCCGTAGGTCACCGTGCTGCCCCACGGGATGCGGGCGAGTTCGCGCCACACCGATTGTTGGAAGACGGTTCCGGCCGGGGCCAGCGGCAGGTCGAAGACCCGCAGGCGGCCGGCGAAGTATGCCGCGAGCGCGGCCTGCGCGGCGCGCAGCACGTCGGGGAGCTCGGATGCGGGACAGTCGCCGGGCGCCGGGACACCGTCGAAGCGGATAGCGGTGAGCGCCACTGCCCCGTCGCTCTCCAAGCGCAACGGGCCGATCGGTGACTCGACGACGAGGGCCAGCGACGGCGGCATACGTCGAGACTAGTTGGCGACCACCGTCACGTCGCCGATCCCGAGCGCGGCCACCGCGTCGGCGAAGCTCGCGGCGTCGCCGACGAGGACGATCGTCCACGCGCCGTCGACGAACCGCCGGTATGCCGCGGCCAGCCGTTCCGGGTCCATCGCCCCGACCTCGGCGAGCGTGCGGGTGGTGAACTCGGTGCCCAGCCCGTCGAAGGAGAGCCCGGCCGCCTCGTCGGCGACCGCGTCGGCCGTCGCATAGCGCGAGGGCGCGGTGAGGACGAGGAAGTGGGCCGCCTGCTCGACCTCGTCGGCGCGCACGCCGTCACGGACCCCCCCGAGGACCTCGACGAGCAGGGCGAGCGCCTCGGCGGTCACCTCGGAGCGGACGCTGCCGGCGGTGACGAACAGGCCGCCCCGGCGACGCGGGCGGAAGCTCGAGCGCATCCCATAGGTGAAGCCGCGCTCCTCGCGCAGCAGCGCGTCGACCCGCGAGGTCGGGGACCCGCCGATGAGGAAACCGAGCATCGGATAGGGGGCCCATCCGTCCGGGACGTGCCGGTCGGGGCCCGGGCAGCCGACCATGATCTCGGCCTGGACCGAGCCCGGCCGGTCGACGACGACGATCCGGGAGCGGTCGGTCGCCGGCGGGGTGGCGAGCCACTCCCCCGGCGCGACGTGCCCGGGTCCGGCCGTCCACCCGCCCAGGGCCGCCTCGACCTCGGCCGCGACGTCGAGGCCGGTGAGGTCGCCGGCGACGACGAGGGTCGCCCCGGTGGGCGCGACATGCCGGGCGTGAAAGGCGGCGATGTCCTCGCGGGTGACCGCACCGACCGTGGCGGCCGTGCCGCCGCCGGGGCGGGAGCTGCGGGCCTGCGGGTCGAAGTAGGTCGCCGCGAACTCGATCGCGGCGCGATGCGCCGCGGACGAACGCTCCTGCTCGATCTCGGCGAGGCGGGTCGTCACGTGCCGGTCGACCTCCTGCGCGGGGAAGATCGGCTCGATGAGGGTCTGGCGCAGCAGGTCGAGGGCGTAGCCCAGGTTGCCCTTGGCGACGTCGAGATCGACCGAGAGCCCCGACTCGCCGACGCCCGCCCCGAGCGCCACCCCGCGCCGCTCGAGCAGCCGCGCGAACTCGGCCGAGGTATGCCGCGCGGTCCCCTCGTCGAGGGTCCGGGCCATGATCGTCGCCACGCCCTCGCGATCGCGCGGCTCCAGCCGGAGTGGCATCGGCAGGGCGAGACGGACCGCGTGGACGTATTGCCCCGGCAGGTCGTAGGCGAGCACGGTGAGCCCGTTGTCGAGCACCCGACGGGCCGGGACCGGGACGGCATAGGGCTGGGCTGGGGCGACCTCGGGCCGCGGCAGGGCCTCGGGCACGACGGCCGCGTGGTCGACGGGGACGACACCGGACACGGGCTCAGCCCTCCTGCTCGGGCTCGGCGGCGACGAGATAGGCGACGACCGCCCGCGCCTGCGGGACCAGCCAGTGGGCTGCCGCGGCGCGAACCGCGTCGGCCGGCACGGCGGCGATCCGGTCGAGGAAGGTGTTCACGTATGCCGGGTCGTCGTGCAATGCCGTGTAGTGGCTGATCTGGTCGGCCCGTTCGTCCTGGGCCGCGAGCACGGAGAGCCAGCCCCGCTCGGTCTCGGCCACGGCCGCCTCGAGCTCCTCGGCCGTGGGGCCCTCGACGGCGAACCGTTCGAGTTCCTCGCACACCGCGGCCTCGACCCGCGCCGGGTCGACCCCGGCCGTGACATCGACGGACACGAGGCCGAGGGAGACCCCGCCGGAGAAGCCCATCGTGTGGGCGGACAGGCCGGTCGCGGTTCGCTCGCTGCGGACGAGCCGCTCGACCAACCGGGAGGACGCGAGGCCGCCGAGGGCGTCGAGGGCCAGGCCACAGGCGTGGAAGTCGTCCGTGGCGTCGGGTGGCAGCCGGAAACCGAGGTAGAGCCGGTCGTTGGGCACCTGCTCGTGGCGTTCCAGCCGCGGGGGGGACTCGAGCGGTCCGAGTGGGGCCAGCGCCGCATCCTCCCGCGGGGTGGCCGTCGGCGGCAGCGGGCCGAAGTAGCGTTCCACCGCGGCGAACCCCGCCTCGGGGGTGACGTCGCCGACGAGGGTGAGCACGGTGTTGTTGGGCCCGTAGTGGCGGTTGTAGAAGGCGTGGACGTCGTCGAGGGTGGCCGCCTCGAGGTCCTCCATCGAGCCGATCGTCGGATGGTGGTAGGGGTGGCCCTCGGGGAAGACGGTCGCATAGACGTCGCGCAGGGCGTTGCCGTAGGGCGCGTTGTCATAGCGCTGGCGCTTCTCCTCCTTGACGACGTCGCGCTGGTTGTCGAGGTTCTCCTGGGTCAGTGCGTCGAGCAGCCGGGCATGCCGGTCGGCCTCGAGCCACAGGGCGAGGTCGAGCGCCCCCGTCGGCACGGTCTCGAAGTAGTTGGTCCGGTCGAACCAGGTCGTCGCATTGAGCCGACCCCCGACCCCCATGAGCCGGGAGAAGTGTTCGCCGGAGGCGACGTTGCGCGAGCCCTGGAACATGAGGTGCTCGAAGAGGTGGGCGAAGCCGGTCCGACCGGGCACCTCGTCACGCGAGCCCACCCGCACCCAGAGGTTGACGGTCACCGACGGCACCGTGTGGTCCTGCGACACGAGGACCCGCAGGCCGTTGGGGAGGGTGCGCTCGGCGAGCGGATACGCGATGTCGGCCACTCACCGACCCTACCTGCCGTGCGGACGGCCCCGCGCGGCTCGCTGCACGGGTCAGCCGACCGTGCGCAGCTGCGGCGGATCACCCAGGTATGCCGCGAGGCCCGAGCGCACGTCCTCGTCCAACGGCCACGGGGTCGCCGTATTCGAGTCGACGAGCACGAGCGTCGTGAGCAACCGGGCCGCGGGCGGCTCCTGCGCCGACTGGTGGACCTCGGCGGCGAGGTCGAACGAGCAGCGGCCCAGCCGGCATACCCACGTGGTCACCCAGAGGGGGTCGCCGGCGAAGTGCAGCTCGCGCAGGAAGTCGGCCCGCAGCCCGGCGACGAGTGAGTGCACCTCGGCGGGCATGGCGTCGAGTCCGCCGGAGAGGACCAGGACCCCGGTGAAGGGGTCGCGGCGGCCGAGCAGCCGGAAGCGGGCCTCGTCGGCCACCCGCAGGATGTGCAGGTTGTCGAGATGACCACCGG
Organism: Actinomycetes bacterium; assembly: GCA_029552065.1. GTDB lineage: Bacteria > Actinomycetota > Actinomycetes > Actinomycetales > Dermatophilaceae > Phosphoribacter. The sequence goes on along the minus strand of JAKPEG010000077.1, from coordinate 836 downwards.
GGTTGAGGTCGCTCACCCGCACCTGGTAGTCCCACCCGAGCCGACTGCCGCCGGGCGAGACCGGATCGACCCGCCCGTTCGGCGGTGCGGAATCGGCGTCGTGGTCGGGTTCACCCCGGTTGCCCAGCATGGGCCACACCCTAGGCCGTAGCCTTCTGCCCATGACGAGTCCCGGGCGTGGCGGCCTGTGGGCCCTGCGCACTCTCGTCGTGGCAGGGGTGACCCTCGCCCTGGCCGCCGGCGCCCACAGCGCCGGAGGAGGCCAGTTGCCAGGCGCCGGTGCGCTGTCCCTCCTGCTCGGCGCCCTCGTGCTGCCGACCGCCCTGCTCACCCGGCGGCGGCTGCGGCTGCCGATCCTGCTCGGCTGGCTCGGGGTGCTCGAGACCCTGTTGCACCACACCCTCGGATTGGCCGCTGTCCCCACCGAGGCGATGCCCGGCCTGTCGACCGGCCATCATCACGAGGGGCCGGTCCTCGCCCTCGCCTCGGCCGGGGCCGACGCCACGGTGACCTCCTCGGGGGCGATGACCCTCGCCCACGCCCTCGCCACGGTGCTCACCGCCCTCGCGCTCGGCCGGGCCGAGGCGGTGCTCTGGGCACTGTGGGAGGCGGTCCGGCCCGCCCTCGTGCCGCTACCCGACGTGCGGTCGCCGGCGCTCCCGCCGCCACCGAACTGGTCGGCGGCCGCGCTCGTGCCCTTTTCGGTCGTCGTCGGCACCTCGCCACGTGGCCCTCCGCTGCGGGCCGATCGCGCCGCGTTCGCGCACTGACCGTCCCGCGTCGACCTCCGCCGTCCCCCGGCGGACGCCGACGCGCCCCGGTTCGGTATGCCGTCC
>JAKPEG010000058.1 GCA_029552065.1 Actinomycetes bacterium | reverse complement strand
CTTGAAGATTGCGGTTTCCCACTTCTGAGTCGCCATGCGGCACCCATGACGCTTCGGCCAGGTCGGCATTCATCGCCGATTTCATGGGTCGGGCATGCATGCCAGACCGCAAGGATTCCCGCGACTTACGCGTTTCGGCCTATCTGCGAGCGGTTTCATGCATGGGCCGCATGTCCGAAGAGACAGCCTGCGCGCGGCGGCGGTGCGGCTCCGCACCATCGTGACAGCGCAGGCGCGGTGCGAACCTGCACCACCGATTAGCCGACGCCGGACCTTGCTGGGTGGCCGGGGGTGGTGCTATCCCGGAAAGACGAAAGGCCGGGGTTCCAGCCCGACCTTCCGCCCGACCACTCGCCCTATCGGCGGGGTCCCGGTCGGTTCAACACGCCCCCTTTAGGCCTACCGAAACCGACCGGTATTGATGGACGTAGTACCCGCACAGAGCGCCTCGCGCAAGACCCCGCCTGTGCAGGGCGCCGCGGAGCATGACCGGGCCGATGGTGCATTGTCGCACCGTCTGGTCGGGCTGGCGCTCGAGGAGCTCCCCGACTTCTGGGGTCCGCCGCCGGACGACCTCGCCGAAACCCGCGTATACGGCCTCCCCGGCATCGCGTCCGAGCCCGGCTCGCTGCCAGTGGCTAAGGAAGAAATACGGGTCCTCCAGATCTCCGATCTATCTGGTGCTCACCTGCGCTCGCACTGCGCCGCGGTCTCGGCACGACTCCCGCAGCTCCGCGGCGCCGGCACGGCCCGCGCCCTCCTCGCCGGCCTCGTCGACCACTTGAAGTCCTCGATCCGCCCCCTGTCCGGCGACGTCGAGGCGGTCGCCCTCGAGCTCGGCGTCGTGGCCTCCCGCCGGACCCTGCTCGCGGCCTTCGCCATGCTCGCCAAGCACACCGGCCTGATCCGCCCGATCGGCCGGGGGAAGTTCGAGATCCCGATCGACCGGATCCTGAGCCGCGGTCGTCGCATGGTGCGAACCTGCACCGTCGCCGAGTTCGAGGCGGCGATCGGCGAGTTCGCGATGCCCGAGACCCCGGCAGTTGAAGCCTCCGGGTCGACCTCCCCGAGCGAATTCCTGCGCGGGCTCCGCGACCGTGCCCGCGAGGCGGCCGAGCTGGTGCTCGAGTACGGCGACGATGGAGCCGAATCGCTCACAGCATGGGTGCGCGCTCACCTCGCGCTGTTCCCCCGCCGGCAGGACTGGCGGCACGTCGGCA
>JAKPEG010000054.1 GCA_029552065.1 Actinomycetes bacterium | reverse complement strand
CCTTGGCCAGGCACTGCTGCTGGTCGCTGCTCAGCCCGGCCCACCAGCGCCAGCCGAGCTTCGGCGCGGCCGTGTCGGTCGTCGTCGCGGCCGCCGCGGAGACGACGCCGAGGGCGGAGGACACCTGGGGTGTGGCCGCGGTGGCGGAGCCGCCGACGGCGATGGCGAGCCCGGTGAAGGAGACGGCGACGAGGGCGCCGGCGGCGAGGGCGGAACGAGCGGACATGGGGGTGGCCTTTCATTCAGTGGGTGCCGGGCCCTTCGCTGGGCCCGGGATGGACAGCACCGACTCTCCGGTGGCCACCTCGCGAGGGGTCCAAGGACGGCTGGCGATCTTCTGCAGATGGCCTCTCCGACCCACAGGAACTCTCCAGCAAACCCCGAGCCTTCCCTCGTGCCGCCGTGCCAGAGTGGGGCGTATGCCGCCCGCCGCCCTTCCCAGCGCGGCCCGCGTCCTCGTCGTCGACGACGAGGACAACATCTCCTACCTGGTCGCCTCGGCCCTTCGCCTGGCCGGCCTTGAGGTGCGTATCGCCGGAACTGCCGTGGAGGCGCTCGCCGACGCCTCGGCATACCCGCCCGATGCGGTGGTGCTCGATGTGATGCTGCCCGACCTCGACGGCTTCGAGACGCTGAAGCGGTTGCGGGGCAGGGGGATTGACGCGCCGGTGCTCTTCCTCAGCGCGCGCTCGGAGACGGCCGACCGGGTGCGCGGGCTGACGAGCGGGGGCGACGACTACATCGTCAAGCCGTTCGCCCTGGAGGAGGTGACGGCCCGGGTGCAGCTCGCGCTGGCCCGGCGCGGCGCGGCCCGGCCGGAGTCGCACCGGCTGGCTGTCGCCGACCTCGTCCTCGACGAGGACGCCCACCAGGTGTGGCGCGGCGCGACCGAGGTGCACCTGACGGCCACCGAGTTCACCCTGCTGCGCTGCCTGCTCGCCAACGCGGGCCGGGTCGTGACGCGGGCGCAGCTGCTGGACCGGGTGTGGCACTACGACTTCGCGGGCGAGTCGGCGATCGTCGAGTCCTTCGTCAGCACCCTGCGCAAGAAGCTCGAGGCCGCCTCTCCCGGAGGGCCGGCGCTCATCCACACCGTGCGCGGCGTGGGCTACGCCCTGCGCGAGCCGACGCCATGACCCTCCAGCGGCGGCTCGCCGTCGCGGTCGCGGCCCTGCTCGTCACCCTCGTCGTCGCGGGCGGCCTGGT
>JAKPEG010000037.1 GCA_029552065.1 Actinomycetes bacterium | reverse complement strand
GGGGCCAGCACGTCGGCCTCGATCCCGTATGCCGCCCGCACCCGCTCGCGCACGACCCGCGAGTTGACCAGATAGCGGTCCGCCCGGGCGGCGCTGCGACGGTCCCACCGTCGCAGCGCCGGCCGAAGAGCCTTCAGTCCGATCCGCGCGATATCCCACCGACCGGACTCGCCGAGGTAGAGGTCGCTCTGGTAGAGCCACCGGGCCGGGGCGTGACAGTAGACGAGCCGCCGGCCGCAGCCGCCGAAGCCGTGGGCGAAGCCGCTGCTGGACGTGAGCACGACCCGCGCGCGCGGACGGATGAGCCGGGATGCCGGTGGCAGGAGCGGGAGCGCGAGCCGAGGGTTGTGCCGCAGCAGCGGGACCCGGTCGAGCGGCGAGACGACGATCCGCTTCTCGGCGAACTCCGGATAGGTGCGATCCGGGTCGAAGAGCGTCGTGTAGATCGTGGCCTCCGGGAACACCCGCGACATCGCGAGCACGACCCGCTCGGCACCCCCACGCTGGGTGAGGAAGTCGTGGGCGATGGCGACGTCGGGCAGCCCGTCGCCGGCCGAAGCGCAGGTGTGGGTCTGCCTCGAGCAGGCGCACGAGCCGACCCGCGGGCGCGCCGTCACGACGCCATCCCGGAGGCGACCCGGTCGAGGACGACCCGCATCTGGCCGACTCGTCGTTCCCACGTGGGGACCGTGGCGTCCACCGGGGGCAGCGGGCCGGGCCGTGCGGCACCGAGGGCAGCGGCGACGACAGCCGGGAAGTCGGCTGCGCCCGCCACGGTCACCCGAGGCAGCCCGGCGTCGAGGAAGCCCGCGACCGGGGTCGAGACGACCGGCCGACCGGCCGCCTGGTATTCGTATCGCTTGATCGGGTCGAGGCTGTCGGTGAAGGCGGTGACGACGTGCGGGACGACGAGGACATCGGCATGGCGCAGATAGGCCGCGACCCGCACCGCGGGCCGCGGACCGAGCAGCACCACCCCCGCGGCAGAGAGTCGGTCGAGCTCCCCCGCGGTCAACGGCAACGGTCCGACCAGGACGAGACGGCCGGTCCCTTCGAGGGCCTGCGCGGTGCGCACGGTGAGGTCGAGGTCCATCCGGTCGGGATGGACCGTGCCGGCGTAGAGGGCGACCGGCCCGGCGGGCAGGTCCTGCGGGCGCGCCGGGTCGACGAGATAGCCCGCGAGGTCCACCCCGTTGGGCACGAGAGTGACCGAGCGCCGCTCGCCCTTGCGCACGCCCAGTCCGGGCGAGCACACGACGACCTGTGCGCATCGCGACACGAGCGAGTCCTCCTGCGTGGTGAGTCGGGCGAGCTCGCGTGAGCTCCTGGGAGCCGACAGCCAATCGTCGGTGATGTCGTAGAGCGCGGGCCACCCCGTGAGCTCGAGCAACCGCGCTCCCGCCGGATCGTTGACCCAGACGATCGGCGCCGCCCACCCTAGCCGGTCGACGGCCCGGCGCACCCCAGCCGCTCGCCGCCCATCGGCACCGGGATCGACCCGGCGGGGCAGCCACTTCGTGCCCTGCCAGGCCCACAACCGACCCGCGCCGATCCCGGCCACGTCGTCGATCGCGACCAGCCCGCGGCCCCGCCGTGGCGGTTGCCGGGTGCGTGCGGCATGGAGTGGGTCGGTCGGCGGTTCGACGAACAGGACGCGCAGGGACCGGTCCGTGCGCAACAGGCCGGCCACGAGGTGCTGGTTGCGCCGCCAGACCCCGTCCCACGCCTCGAGGGATACGACGACGAGATCGGTCATCGCGGCTCCTGTAAAACCCGGCGGTAGACCGCATCCGTCGCGGCATACTGCGCCTCCACCGTGAACAGCTGCCGCTGGGTCTCCTGCAAGGCCAGGCCGTATGCCGCGCGGCCGGCCGGGTCGCCGGCGAGCGCGGCGAGCAGGGCCGCGGCCTCGTCGAGATCCCGGTAGAGCCGCCCCCCGGGTGTGGCGCCGACGGTCTCCAGGTGTCCCCCCAGCGCGGCGGCCAGG
>JAKPEG010000233.1 GCA_029552065.1 Actinomycetes bacterium | reverse complement strand
TCGGCGACGTGCGGGTGCGGGGTGGGGTCGGGGTGATCCAGCTGCGTGAGCCGGTCCGCGGACGTGAGCTCGCGGCATACGCGATCGAACGGGGCGTGTGGGTGCGGCCGTTCCGCGATCTCGTCTACACGATGCCGCCCTACGTCACCTCGGCGGAGGATCTCGCGACCGTGACGGCAGCCCTGGTCGGGGCCGTGGCCGCGGTCCACGGTTGAGCCGCGGGGGCCTCACCGGACATGCAACTGTCGGACATGGGCCGCTCGATCGGGGTTTCAGCGGCCCATCCCCGCACCCTGGGAGGCGTCAGCGGGCCCCGAGCGTCTGGACCTCGGGACGGATTTCCCGGGAACAGGCCGTCATGATTCGATGTTCCAAGCGTCAACTTCACGAAATCGAGAAATTCCGCACCATCGAAGATCCGAACGGAACGACACCATGCACGTCCTCGTCCTCGTCGGCAGCCTGCGCGCCGGGTCGCTCAACCGCCGCCTCGCCGCCGTCGCCCTGCGTCACCTGCCCGCCGGCACCACCGCAACCGTGTGGCCGGACCTCGGGCGCCTGCCGCACTACGACCAGGACCTCGACGGCGGGCTCACGGGGACCGTTCCCGAGTCGGTGGCGGCCCTGCGCACGGCCATGACGGCCGCCGATGCCCTGCTGGTCGTCACCCCGGAATACAACGGGTCGCTCCCCGGCGTGCTGAAGAACGCCCTCGACTGGCTGTCCCGCCCGCGCGGTCAGGCATCGATTGCCGGCAAGCCCGCCGCCGTGCTCGGCGCGAGCCTCAGCGGGTATGCCGCGCGCTGGGCCCGCGAGGACGCCGTCCGGGTGCTCCGCGTGGCCGGGGCCGACGTGCTCGAGGAGACCGTGGGCGTGCCCGGCGGCCCGGCCGCCTTCGCCGGTGACCTGCTCGTCGAGGGCGAGCTCGACCACGCGGTCGGCGACCTCGTGGGAGCGCTTCTCGGTCGCGCTCAGGCGCTCGCCGCCTGAGCAACGGGGCGACCCCGGCACTACCCGCCGGCGATGGCCCGCAGGGCCTCGACATGGGCCGCCAACGCCGACTCGCCGGCGGCCGACAGGGACAGCCAGGTGCGGGGCCGCTTGCCGACGTAGCCCTTCTTCACCGTGACGTAGCCGGCCTGCTCGAGCAGTGACACCTGCTTGGAGAGCACCGAGTCGCTCACCTGCACGGCATCGCGCACCGCGGAGAACTCGGCCTGGTCGACCTTTGCCAGGGTCGCGACGATGGAGAAGCGGATCGGCGCGTGAATGACCTCGTCGAGCCGGAACCGCGCGTGCTGCTGGTCGGTCATCGACGGCCCATCCGGACAATCCGCACGGCTGCGACGAGGCTGGGCATTGCCACCACCACCGCCAGGCCGAGCACCACGGTGACCGTCGGCCACGGGTCCTGGTGGCCGAAGACCCAGGCGATGCCCACGGCATACAAGGTCATGGTCAGCCCGAGGCCCCGGTTGAACACACGGGTGAACCCGCGCGGAGCGGCCTGCGCCCGACCCTTGAGGACGAACATGAGCGCGAGGACCACGCCGTAGCCCGCGATGCTCAGCCACAGGCCGAGTCGGTTGTCGTGCGACGCCATCCACCAGCAGAGGACGAGCAGGACGGCGACGGCGATCCCGATACCCCCGCTGAAGGCGACGTGCAGCGAGCGATCCCGCGACGTCGCAAGCGACGCGCTGTCCACGAGAGCGAGCCTGGCCCGTGCCTCGTCGGGGCCGAGCGGTTCGAGCGGGCCGAGCGGAGCGAGTGCATCGGCGGCGTTCGGGTCCCTCGTGGGGTCTTTTCCGGGGCCTCCCCTCACGCCACTGTGCTCAGACATCAGCGTTCCGCCACAGCCTGGCCGCCGCGATGAGCGCAGGCAGAGCGACGAGGGCGGCGACGGCGATCGTGAGCGGCCAAGCGGGCAGGATCCCCGACATCCCCCAGCCGATCCACCCGAGCACGACCCCGAAGAGCGCGAGCGTCGCTCCGATCGCCCACCCGAGCCGACGCCGCTGCGGGCGCCCGGATCGCTGCAGTCCCAGGCCCGCGGTCATGGCGACGAGCACCCCGGTCATGCTCGTGGGGATCACGATGGCCGCGGGGGATCCGGAGGCGGCAGCCCCCCGCGACGCGAGGATCATCGAGGCACAGCCGAGTCCGAACCCGGCGGCCAGCACGGCCAGGTGATGGGCGCTGAGCGGCGTCGATCGGCCTCCCGCGGATGCGGCGGATGTCGCGTGCATGGTCACTCCCTCAGCTCCAAGGCCGGCCCCGGTGGCAGACGACTACACACTAGACATTACTTTCCATTTTGACAAGTAGTTTCTAGATGACCGGTCCGTGCAGATCCGACGGGGATGAGAGGATCACGGGCGTGACCGCCTTTCTCGACTGGCTGGACGCCGCCGCCCGCATGCGCACCGAGCGTGGCCTCGTCCGTGCCACCGCGGTCGGCGACCCCGGGCTGCTCGACCTCGCGGGCAACGACTACCTCGGCCTGCGCCACCACCCGCGGGTCGTCGCGGGCGCGGTCGAGGCGGCGACGGCATACGGCGGGGGCGCGGGTGCCTCGCGGCTGGTCACCGGCACGCTGCCGATCCACGCGGAACTCGAGGCCGGCCTCGTCTCCCTCACCGGCGCACCCGCGGGTCTCGTCTTCTCCTCCGGGTATGCCGCCAACCTCGCCGCTGTCACGGCGCTCACCGACGCCGACACGCTCGTCGTGAGCGACGCGCACGTCCACGCCTCGCTCGTCGATGCCAGCCGACTGTCTCGGGCGCAGGTCGCGATCGCCCGGCACAACGACGTCGGCCACGTCCGCGAGTTGCTCACCGCCCGCCGCCAACCGCGGGCACTCGTCGTCGTCGAGTCGGTCTATTCCGTGCTCGGCGACGCCGCACCGCTCGGCGACCTCGTCGAGCTCTGCCGGGCCCAGGGCGCTGTCCTCGTGATCGACGAGGCGCATGCCCTCGGCGTGGTCGGCGACCGCGGCGAGGGGCTGGCGGCGGGTCTCGGGATCACCGACCATCCCGACGTCGTGCTCACCCTCACCCTGTCCAAGTCCCTCGGCGCCCAGGGCGGAGCGGTGCTCGGCCACCCCGCGGTGCGCGACCAACTCGTCAACACGGCGCGCTCGTTCATCTACGACACCGGCCTGGCCCCGGCCGCTGCCGGCGCTGCCCTCGGGGCGCTCGCAGTCCTCGGCGAGACGCCCGAGTTGGCCAAGCAGGTACGCGACAACGCCGCCCGACTCGCCGAGGCGTGCGCAGTGGAGCAACCGGCCGGCGCCGTGTTGTCGCGCGTGATGCCCGGACCGGCCGAGGCACTCGCCGCGGTCGACGGCGCCGCTCGAGCGGGCATCCGGATCGGCTGCTTCCGGCCGCCGTCCACCCCGGACGGATCCTCGCGGATCCGGCTCACCGCCCACGCCGACCACACGGACCTCGACCACGCCTGCGCCGTCCTGAGCGAGATCACCCGTGCCTGAGCGGCTCGCGCTGCCGCCGGTCATCCTCGTGACCGGCACGGGCACGGGGGTGGGCAAGACCGTGGCCACTGCGGGCTTGCTCGTGGCGCTGCGTGCCGACGGTCGACGGGTCGCCGTGGTCAAGCCCGCACAGACCGGAATCACGGCCGACGAGCCGAGTGACCTCGACGAGGTATGCCGTTCGGCCGGGTTGCGTGCGAGCGTCGAGCCCGATGTCGTCCTGGGGGCCGACGTCCGGGTGCCGACCGGGGTACCCACCCAGCTCACGACCCGCGCCGGGCAGGACGCCGGGGCGACGGCATACGAGGGAGTGCGGCTGCGCGACCCGCTCGCGCCCTCGGCGGCGGCCCGACGCGAGGGCCGGACGATCCCCACCGTGACCGACCACGCCACCGTCGTCGCCGAGCTGGCCACGGCGCACGACGTCGTGCTCGTCGAGGGCGCCGGAGGGCTGCTCGTCGAACTCGACGGCGCGGGAAGGACGCTCGCCGATCTGGGCCTCGCGGTCCGCCGTCACGGTGTCGAGGTCGGGGTGGTCCTCGTCGTCGCCGCCGGACTCGGCACGCTCAACCACACCGTGCTCACCGCCGAGGCGTTGGACCGTCGCGGCCTAGACCTGCTCGGACTCGTCGTAGGCGCCTGGCCCGCTCACCCGGCACAGCCGGATCTCGCGATGACCGAGAACCTGCTCGACCTGCCCCGCGTCTCCGGTGCCCCTGTGCTCGGGGTGCTGCCCGACGGCGCCGGAGCGCTCGACCCCGAGGCCTTCGCCCGCGGCATACCGGAGTGGCTGTCACTGCGCTGAGCCGCGGGGACGGCCTCAGGCCGGACCGGTCACTCGCCGGGGTAGGAACCGATCGAGAACTGGTTGCCCTCGGGGTCCTGCACGGTGCACGACCGACCGCCGAAGTCCTGGTCCGTCGGGGGCTGGGTCGAACGCCCGCCGGCCGCGACGGCGCGGGCGTGGACCTCGTCGACCTCGCCGTCGGTCGCGACGACGAGGTAGCACGACCCCGCGCCGATCCGCCGCTCCCAGCCTTCGCCCGGCCGGTCGGCCGAGCCGCACATGAGCCCGCCGTTGTCGCGCCAGCGTAGTTGGGCGTGCTCGACGACCGAGGGGTCGGCGTCGGCGCGGACGACGAGGATCTCGGCGAAACCGAGGGTCCGCAGGAACGCGATGCCCACATCCGCGTCGCGGAAGGACAGCGCCTGGAACAGCTGTGGAGTGTTCATGAGGACGAGCGTGACGGCCTCGGGCCGTCGGCGTCTTGAACGACGGGGAAGGCATCGGCCCGCCACTGAGTCGGAGTCTGCCCGGCCATCGCCACGAACTCGCGAATAAGATGGGCCTGGTCGGCGTAGCCGGCGTCGGCGGCGACCTGCGCCCACCGCCCGCCGGCCCGGGCCAACCCCATCGCGGTGCCGAGCCGATGGATGCGGGCGAGTTCGCTCGGCGGCAGTCCGAACTCGGCCCGGAACCGGGTGAGCAGATTCCGCCGGGACCAGCCGAGCTCGCGGGCGAGTTCGGCTGTGCGGACCCGACCTCCCCGTTGCCCGAGCATCGCCCAGCCGCGCGCGAGATCGTCGGCGACGTCGGCCCTCGAGGCTCTGGCAGCAGCGAGCAGATGGCGCTCCAGCCGCGCCAACCGCCTCGGCCAGCTCGGCTCACCTGCCAGCTCGTCGTGCAACGCCTCCGGTATGCCGTGCGGCAGGTCCGCGTGCCCGGCCAAGGCGTGCGCGAGCTCGGCCAGCGGGGTGCCGAGCAGCACCCGACAGCCCAACGGCGTGAGTCCGAGCTGGATGCCGTGCTGCCCTCCGTGGGTGCGGATGAGCGCGGGCCGCGTGTGCAGGCCGGAGGCGAGGCACCACTGCGAGGTCCGCGATCCCGGCTCCGTCGGCCAGGCGATGTCCAGGGGGGCCTGGAAGCACACGATGACCGTCGCGACCGGCCCCGGGCTGGCGTGGTGGACCGATGCCGGATCGAGCACGTAGGAGTAGCCGACGAAGCGCTCGACGAGGCCCGCCAGCCCTGGGTGGATCGGCCAGTCCCACTCCACCCCGCCACCGTAGGCCAGGGCCGCGGCACGCGGCGGCTTCCGGTTGAATGTCGGGTATGCCGCTCGCCCCGCTCCCGCCCGCTGGCGAGGACCGCCCGCTCCGGGTGAGCATGGTCTGTTCGGGCAACATCTGCCGCTCGCCCATGGCCGAGGTGATCCTGCGCCACCTGCTGGACGAGGCGGGGGTTGCCGGGGTGGAAGTCGAGTCCTGCGGGATCGGCGGCTGGCACGTGGGCGACGGCGCCGACCCGCGGACGGTCACGATGCTGCGTCGGCACGGCTACGACGGATCGGCCCATCGGGCAAGCCAATTCGACCCTCGCTCGTTCGCCGACCTCGATCTCGTGCTGGCCGCCGACCGCGGCCACCTGCGCGCCCTCCAGCGGGCCGCAGGATCGGAGGCCGATCGAGCGAAGGTCCGGCTGCTGCGCGAGTTCGATCCGCAGGCCGTCGCCGCCGGGACGCTCGAGGTGGACGACCCCTGGTACGGCGGGACCGCCGACTTCGAGCGGTGCCTGCTCGAGGTCGAGGCCGCCTGCCGCGGGCTCCTCGACGTGCTCGTCGCCCAGCCAGTTGCGCCGACCCGACCTGCCCAGCGGGCCGAGTAGTCCGAGCGGGACGAGCGCTGACGGCAGCGACGGCGGACGGGCGGCAGCACGGCATACCCGTTCTGGGAGGATGGCGCCATGCCCTCGCGCACGCCCTCGCTCGGTGAGTTGCAGCCCCCCGTCGCCCTCGGCGCGCTCGACGGGCGCTATCGCGCGACGGTGGCGCCGCTCGTCGACCACCTCTCCGAGGCGGCCCTCAACCGCGAGCGGGTGCGGGTCGAGGTCGAGTGGCTCATCCACCTCACGAGCCATGCCGTCGTGCCGGGCGTGCGCGCGCTCGCCGCGACCGAGCAGGAGGCTCTGCGCCAGCTGGTCCGCGACTTCGGCGCTGCCGAGATCGCCGCGCTCGCCGAGATCGAGCGGGTGACGGTCCACGACGTCAAGGCCGTCGAATACCTCCTCAAGGAGCGGCTCGCGGCGATCGCCCCCGACCCGGCCGACGCCGGGCTCGGCGAGCTCGTCCACTTCGCCTGCACGAGTGAGGACGTGAACAACCTCGCCTATGCGCTCATGGTCAAGGGAGCGATCGAGCAGGTGTGGCTCCCCCGCGCGCAGGGCCTGGTCGACCAGCTCGCGGAGCTGGCCCGCGCGCAGGCGGCGACCCCGATGCTCGCCCACACCCACGGCCAGCCGGCGACCCCGACGACCCTCGGCAAGGAGCTCGCCGTGCTCGCCTGGCGGCTCGTCCGGCAGATCACCCGGGTGCGCGGCGCGGCATACCTCGGCAAGCTCAACGGCGCGACCGGCACATATGGCGCACACCTGGCCGCGGTGCCCGACCACGACTGGCAGGCGACCTCGCGGGCATTCGTGGAAAGCCTTGGCCTGCAATGGAATCCGCTCACCACGCAGATCGAGAGCCACGACTGGCAGGCCGAGCTCTATGCCGACCTCGCCCGCTTCAACCGGATCCTGCACGGGCTGTGCCAGGACGTGTGGACCTATATCTCGATGGGCTACTTCGCGCAGGTCCGCGGCCAGGGCACGGTCGGCAGCTCGACGATGCCGCACAAGGTCAACCCGATCCGCTTCGAGAACGCCGAGGCCAACCTCGAGGTGTCCACCGCCCTGCTCGACGTGCTCGCCTCGACCCTCGTCGAGAGCCGGATGCAGCGCGACCTCACCGACTCGTCGATGCAGCGCAACATCGGCACCGCCTTCGGGCACAGTCTGCTCGCGATCGACAATGTATGCCGCGGCCTCGCCGGGCTCGATCCGGTGCCCGAGCGGATGGCTGCCGATCTCGACGCCAATTGGGAGGTGCTCGCCGAGCCCATCCAGTCGGCGATGAGAGCCCTTGCGGCACAAGGCGTCTCGGGCATGGCCAACCCCTACGAGCGGCTCAAGGAGCTCACCCGGGGCCGCCGGATCGGAGCGCCCGAGCTGCGGGAGTTCGTCGCCAGTCTCGGCCTGCCGCCCGAGGTGGAGACCCGGCTGCAGGCGCTCACGCCCGCGGCATACACCGGCCTCGCGGCCACGCTCGTCGCGCACCTGGACTGACGTCGCCGGCGCGTCCGGGTCACCGACCCTTGGCGCGCGTCGGTCGGCCCGGTCAGGACAGGTAGCAGGCCGCATTGTCGCGCGGCATACGCTCCCCTGCGGGTGGGGCGAGTCAGACGGTGACCCGGCCGTCGGGGCCGTCGAACGAGACCGAGAGGATGCCCGGCGTGCCGTGCGGCGCGACGAAGCTGAACTCGAGGGTCGAGGGGACGTAGTCGGGCTCGACCCCCAGCCAGCGGCGCACGCGCATGGGGTCGCCCGCGATGGTGAGCCCCGCGAGGCTCACGTCGCTCGGCCCGTCGGTCGAGGGGTGGCGAGCGTCCGCATCCCAGGTGACGTAGAACGGGAGTTGCGGGTCGCAGAGCAGCCCCTTGACGCCCAGCTGACGCCACCGCAACTCGCGGCCGTCGGGGGTGCGCCGGTGGCCCTCGGTCGCCTGGCGGGTGAGCCTCTGCTCGACCTCGACCATGTCGTCGACCTGGACGACCCACCCGAGCCAGCCGCCACCGTTCTCGGAGCGCGCGCGCACGGCCTGGCCGAACGGCGCCTTGTCGGACGCGGGGTGGTCGAGGACCTCGACGACCTCGACGTAACGCCCGCCGGTGAGGGGCAGGATCACGTTGCGCGTGCCGAACCGCGGATGGACGCCGCCGTCGACGGGTGTGACTCCTATCACCGTGGCCAGCCGTTCGGCCGTGGCATGCAGGCCGTCGTGCTCGGCGGCGTAGGAGACGTGGTCGACGCGCATGTCGACATCGTGGCACATCACAGAGGGTGCTCTTGACCACGAGATGTGTGCGCGCTATGGAGCGGAAAGATGTAAACGCTTACCCATTCGCTGACGGACCGCCTCGAAGAGCACGACGGCCGCAGCCGCTCCAACATTCAACGAATTTGCCTTGCCGGACATGGGAATTCGCACCCGGATGTCGGCCGATTCGAGCAGCCGCGCGGAGGCACCGTGCTTCTCCGCCCCCACCGCGATCGCCACCGCGCCGGTGAGATCGACGTCCGTGTGCAAGTCGCTCGCCTCGGGTGTCGTGACGACCAGGCGTATGCCGTGCGACCGCACCCAGCCCAGGGTCTCGGCCGTCGATGCGGCGGCGACGGGCACGGCATACACGGTGCCCTTGCTCGCCCGCACGACGTTGGGATTGCCCCAGTCGGTGACCGGGTCGGCGGCGACGACGGCGTCGACCCCGGCCGCGTCGGCGGTGCGCAGGATGGCGCCGAGATTTCCGGGCTTCTCGACACCCTCGGCGAGCAGGACGAACGGGTCGGCCGGCAGGGCGAGTGCGGTGAGGGGCCGGTCGACCGAAGGGAGCAGGCCGAGCAGGCCGTCGGGCCCCTCTCGGTAGGCGACCTTCTCGAAGGCGGCCCGGGAGAGGGTGACGATCTCGGCGCCTCGCGTGCGAGCGGCGTCGACGAGGTCCTCCTGGCGACCGATCTCCTGCACGCCGGCATAGCCGCTCGGGCTGTAGAGCTCGGGGCAGACGAACAGGGTCCGTGGAGCGATCCCGGCGGCGAGCGCGAGGGCGAGCTCCTCGTGGCCCTCGACCACGGTGAGGCCGGCCTCGTCGCGGGCACGGCGACGCCGCAACCCGGCGACGGTCTTGAGCCGCGGATTGGCCGGCGAGGTGATGTGTGTGATGGGCAGGTCCATGGGCGGTCACCAAGGATGCCAGGTCGCCCGCCCTGCTCCCTACGCCCTGCTCTTCTGCGCCCTGCTCTCCTGCGATGTGATAGCGCTCGGGAATCCGACCGCTATCACATCGCAGGAGTCGGGGATCCGGGTCGCTAGGCCGCTACCGAGCCCGGAAGTCCTCGGCGACTTCCTTCACGTCCTCGTCGTCCGATCGGTTTGCGCGCTCGACCACTTGATCCAGGAGCGCGCGCTGGCCCAGATCCGACATGAGTTCGGCTGCCCGACGAAGGTCCTCCCAGGTGGCCTCAGGGCGCTCGATCCACGCAGACACCATTGGCTTGAGTGCACGGGAGAGCCAGCCCGGGTCCAGCCGCCCGATCACCGACCGCGCGACACCGACCTGAGCGTGCGTGGTCACCGCAGCACCGAACACGGCATCGATCAGGGCCATGGTCAACTCCGGGGGGGCGTCGGCCAGCACGCGAAGAGCGGCGCCACGCCCGCGCGGCGAGGCAAGGGCCTTCCGAAGCTGCGACTCGGCGCCCGCAGCAAAGAGCTCCATCCGCCGCGCGGCATACTCCTGCTCGGCCGCAACGAGCGCCTCCCACGGCTCAGGTGGCGTCACGAACGATGGTGCCCCTGTCACCGTCCACCTCTTCCGTCGTGTCGTTCACCAGCCGGCGCGTGTGGTCAGTCTGACGCAGAGTGAGCACGGCAGCGGGCCGAGAACCCGCCGCAACGGCGTTCGGCCAGCCCTCGTGATCCCGTGCCCGTGGCTATCATCGAAGTGCGGCGCCCGGGACAGAGGGCGGGCGCACCTCAGCCGGGGGGTTCGCCATGAGTTCGCGTTCGCATTCGTCCGCGGCATGGACCCTCATGCCAGGACGGGCACCACACGCACTGCCGGAGGCAGCGACGCGAATCCTCCTCGCGTTGTCACTCACGATCTCGATCGCCATGTCGGGGGCGGTCGCAGCCAGCGGGTCGACAGTCCAGACGCGAAGCCCACAGTGGGCCGCAGCAGCGCCCCAGCCACTGTTCGTCGCCCCGTCGTCACTCGTTCGCGCGGCATACCAAGACTTCCTCGGGCGCTCACCGTCGAGCGACGAGGTGTCCTTCCGGATCTCGACCTGGACCTCGCGTGCGGCCCTGGTGCGGGCGATCGCCACGTCGCCCGAATGGGTCTCGACGATCGTCACGTCGATGTACCTCGACACCCTCGGCAGGGCACCCGATCCCACCGGGTTGACGACCTGGGTGTCCTGGATCCGATCGGGCAGATTCACGGTCGCGCAGGTCGCCTCGCTCTTCTATTCCTCGACGGAGTTCTTCCGAGGGAAAGGCGGGGGAACCCTCGAGTCCTGGGTCACCACCCTCTACGACAAGCTGCTGCATCGCTCCCCCGACCTGGCCGGACTGCAGTTCTGGACCGCCCGAGCGGGTGACCCCGCGATCGGTCGCGAGTCCGTCGCCTACAACCTCTATCAGTCGTGGGAATCGCGCCTGACCCGCGTCCAGGCGCTCTATCAACTCCTGCTGCACCGGAATCCCGACCCGACCGGTTGGCCGTTCTGGTCCACGGCAATCCTCACCTCGGGAGACATCGAGCTCGCCGCGAGCCTCGCCGTGAGCAGTGAGTATGCCGCCGCCGCCACGGCGCGGTACCCGGACCCCACGTGGATGTCGAGCCCGCACCTGGCGCCGGGGACGAACGTAGACGCCGCACAGTCGCAGCAGGTCGTGCGAGCCCAACACGTATCCGGCACCACCGGGACCTGGCAACGCTTCCAATGGGACGGATCCGGCTGGATCGACGTCGCCGGACCGGCGACCGCGATCTTCGGCTCGGGCGGTGTCGTCGACGCGTCTGTCCGCGTGCAGTTCACCAACACGACGCCGGCAGGCACCTTCCCGCTGTTGTTCGCCTTCGGTCGGGGCAACCCCGGCACCGCGATGCCCTATCGGCTCGTCACCGACTGTTCGTGGTGGGTGCAGGACCCGGCTGCCGAGGACTACAACCGGTGGCGCGAGTCGTGCTCGAACCCGCCCTCGGAGAGCGAGCACCTCGCCGACTACCTCGGCTCCCTCTATCAGCAGGCCGTCGTCGTCGGCTACAACTACGAGAACCCGATCCGCTACGGCAACGGCAGCGGGGCGGGGATCTTCCTGCACTACGCCCCCACGCGAACGGCGGGCTGCGTGGCCGTCAACGACGTCACCGAACTCGTGCGCACCGTCCAGTGGCTCGACCCGACCCAGCACCCCGAGATCGTCGTCGTCGCCTGAGCTGAGGGGCCGAGCTCAGAGCAGGTCGTCGGCCACCTCGACGGCACCGGCACCGCAGGCCCGCAACAACCAGCGCAGCGAGCCGACAGCCGAAGGCCACCCGTCCACGACGACGAACACCCGGCTGTAGGTCGGAAGCACCGACGTCGCGTCCCACCACCACCACTGACGCTCGTCCGGTTCCATCCAGCCAATCCACTGCTCGAAGGTCCAGGCGAGGTCCCGTTGGGCCGCCGCCCGGTCAGCCGCATCGAGGGAGCGCCACCATGCGAGGTAGGCGGCGGTCTCCTCCGGCGTCTGTTCGGGCGCGCACGCGTCGACGAAGAACGACGGGACGACCCGCCGCCAGGTGGCGAGATCGGGCCAACCACCCCCGCCATCCGGTGTGTGGGTGACGACGGCGTCGAGCACCTCGCGCGCGCGAACGACGACCTCGGCCGCCCTTGGGCCGAGTACCTTGACGGCCACGAGGCCCGCCCCACCGTGGGTCTCGTCCGGGCGCGCGCCGTCCCGCAGGTGCCGGCGCTCATCGATCGGCAGCATGTGTCTCTCCGGTCTCCACTTTCATGCGGATCACAGCCCCACGCCCCCGGAGCCCTTGACGATCGCCGCCAGCAGAGCCTCGAACTCGGACGCCCGCAGGCCGAATGAGCTCGCCGTGCGCGCGACGTCGACCTGGAACACCGAGGCCCCCTTGGCCATGGACTCGGGGACTGCGCGGGCGGCCATGTCTTCGACGAACGCCGTCGCCACGTCGAAGTGCTTGATCACCGTGTCCGCGAAGCCCTGGCCCAGCCGCTTCTCCAGGAACTCCAGCGCTCGCGCCCGGTCGCCGAAGTTGAGGAAGAGCGTCGAGTCGCCCTTGATGGCCACCTCACCGGCCTCGCTGATCGTGAGCCGGGCGTTCCCCGGGCCTTCGACCCGGTAGACCCGCGTGAGGTCGCCCAGGTCGCCCAGGTCGTCCAGTCGGTTGAGCTCGGCGAGGTCGTCGAGTCGGTTGAGGGCGGTGAGGTCGTCGAGTCGGTTGAGGGCGGCCAGGTCGTCGAGTCGGTTGAGAGCGGTAAGGGCCTCGGCGGCACCCTCGGCACCGCGCACGACACCGGTCCCGGCACGTTCGGCACCGGCGGCCGCCGCACCCCCACCGAGGGTGGCGATGGTCAGGACGATGTCCGGGATCAAATGCCCGATCGCCTTGCCCGGGTCATCAGCCCACGTATCCCAGTCGAGGATCCCCTTGCCGATCGCGATCGCCACATCACCAGGGTGC
>JAKPEG010000227.1 GCA_029552065.1 Actinomycetes bacterium | reverse complement strand
ACGGTCCTGGCCCGCGACCGCGAACACCTCAGTGTCGACGAGATCGCGCGACGAGTGGCCACGGTCGCCCCGGGCGTCCATCTGACGAGTGTCTACCGAACCCTGGAGGCCCTGGCGGCACTCGGGGTGGTCCAGCACGTGCATCTCGGTCACGGCAGCACGGCATACCATCTGGTCGACCCGGGCGAGGAGCACGCGCACGCGCAGTGTCGGACGTGCGGCCGCGTCTGGGACCTGCCACTTGACCTGCTGGACCCGGTCGCCACCGCCTTGCGCCGGGACCTGTCGTTCGAGTTGGACCCCTCGCACGCCGCACTGTCCGGTCTCTGCGCCGGGTGTGCGTAGTAGGTTCCCCGGTCGCTGCGCCGCCGAGGGTCCGCCACCGACGGCGATGGCATATTGCAATCATGTCGCAGTAGCATGGCGAAGCTCCCGAAGCTCCCGAAGCCCCCGAAGCCCCATGTCCCAAGGACTCGCGCATGCACATCCCCGACGGTTACCTGTCCCCACAGACCTGCGCCGCGGCATACCTCGTGGCCGTCCCGACGATCGCGGTGGCCTCCCGGCGGGCATCCGCGACCCTGAAGACCAAGCAGGTGCCGCTGCTGGCGATGTTCGCCGCGGTGAGCTTCCTGGTGATGATGTTCAACGTGCCAATCCCCGACGGGACCACCGCACATGCGGTCGGGGCGGTGATCATCGCCATCGTCCTCGGGCCGTGGGCCGCCGTCATCGCGGTCTCGGTGGCCCTGCTCTTCCAGGCGTTGCTCTTCGGCGATGGTGGCGTCCTCGCCTACGGCGCCAACGTGCTCAACTTGGCGATCCTCATGCCGTTTGTGGGGTTCGCGATCTACAAGCTGCTGGCCGGCCGCAGCGAGCTGACCTCGACCCGGCGCGTCGTGGCCGCCTTCGTGGCCGGCTACGTCGGGATCAACGCCGCAGCTCTGGCCACGGCGATCGAGCTGGGCATCCAGCCCGACCTGTTCCACACGGCCGCTGGGGCGCCGCTCTACTCGCCCTACCACCTGAGCCAGACGATCCCGGCGATGGCGCTGGCGCACCTGGTCGTCGCCGGCCCAGTCGAGGGGATCCTCACGGCGGGGGTATTCGCCTACCTGGCGAAGTCGAACCCCTCGGTCTTGTCCGCCACGCACTCGCTCCACGCCACCACCGGTAGCCGGCTCACACCCGCCCGGGTCGCCCTCGGCTTCGTGGCGGTCATGGCCGTCCTCACCCCACTCGGCCTGCTCGCCCCCGGTGGCGCGTTCGGCGAGGACGCGCCCGAAGACCTCGACCTCACCGATCTCGGACTGTCCGCCATCCCCGAGGGGATGGAACGGTATGCCGGGTTCTGGAGCCACACGCTGCTCGGCGACTACGGCTTCAGCAGCGGCGACAACGCCGTGCTGGCCTACTGGGTCTCCGCGATCCTCGGCATCCTCGTCGTCGGGGGCGCCATCTATGTGCTCGGGCGCGTGATCACTCGGGGACCCGATCCCGTGGCGGCCGCTGACGGGGCAGCCTCGAGTGTGTCGACGAAGGCACCAAGCGCTCCGTGAGTTCGACACCGAACGCCACGACCCCGCAGTGGCTGCTCGCCTCCGACTTCTCGATGTGTCCGTGTGGGTGCATCGGGCGCCGCCGACGTCGGTCCTTCCTCGAGAAGAGCCTCAGCGACGGCGCCCACGTGATCCGACAGGCCGTGTATGCCGAGCAGCCAGTGACCGGCCAGAGCCGGCCTCTCGCCGCGGTGGACCCCCGGATCAAGCTGATCTCCGCGCTGGTCCTGCTGGTCGCGGTCGCGACCGTGCACACGCTGGCTGCCCTGGCCGCGGCATACCTGCTGATCCTGGGCCTCGCAGTCGCCGCGGGGGTCCCGCTCGGCCCCTTCCTGCGGCGGGTCTGGCTGTTCGTGCCGCTGTTCACCGCGATCGCCGTGATCCCGGCGACGCTGTCGATCGTCACGCCCGGCGACGTGGTCCTGCCCCTGTGGACCTGGCAGGGCAGCCCTCAGGGTGTGACCGCGCAGGGGCTGACCAGCGCCGGGCTGGTCGTCCTGCGAGCAGCCTGCTCGGTGTCGATCGTGCTCATCGTCACCTTCAGCACCCCGTGGAGCCGCCTGCTGACCGCACTCGGGGCGCTGGGCGTCCCCCGCCTGTTCGTCATGATCGTCACGATGGCCTACCGATATCTGTTCGTCCTGCTCACGGCGGTGAGCGACATGTTCCTGGCGCGCAAGGCACGCACCATCGGCCCGGTCGTCCACGACGCGCAGGCGAGACGCTTCGTCGGTGCCACGGCAGCCGCGACCATCGGCAAGGCCAACCACCTCGCCGAAGAGGTCCATCTGGCGATGCTCGCGCGGGGATACCGTGGCCGGATGTATGCGCTCGACAGCCTGCGGATCACCGGCGCGGATCTGTTGGCGTTGGCCGGTGCCGTGGTCCTTGCCCTCGCTCTCTACGGTGGCGATCGTGTCTTGCGCTGAAACTCCTTCCTTGGAAGGGCCCGTGTTTGCTGCCCGGGACCTGAGCTACTCCTATCTGGACCGCTTCCCCGCCCTCGACCGGGTCTCCTTCGACATTCACCCCGGCGAGCAGGTCGCGCTCCTCGGCGCCAACGGAAGCGGCAAGTCCACCCTCCTCAAGATCCTCGCCGGCCTGATCTTCCCGAGTTCGGGCGCGCTCAGCGCTTTCGGCCAGCCCCTGACCGAAGAGTCACTCGCGGACGAGCAGTTCAGCGCCGACTTCCGATCCCGGGTCGGCATCGTCTTCCAGAACCCCGATACCCAGGTCTTCTCCGCCACCGTGCGCGAGGAAGTGGCCTTCGGATGCCTGCAGCTGCGTCTCCCGCAGGAGGTGACCGAACAACGGATCGCCGACATCCTCACCCTGCTCGACATCGGCGATCTTGCCGACCGCGCTCCCTTCCAACTCTCTGGTGGCCAGAAGAAGAAGGTCGCCCTGGCCTCGGTGCTCGTGATGAACCCCGACGTGATCCTCTTCGACGAGCCGACCGCCGCCCTGGACCCGCGGACCCAGCACTGGCTGATCGACCTGATCGCCCAGCTGGGCGCGAGCGGCAAGACCGTCGTGATCGCCACCCACGACCTGCACACCCTGGCCGACCTCACGACCCGCGCCATCGTCTTCGCCGAGGACCACACCGTGCGCTCGGACGGGCCCACCAGCGAGATCCTGCGCGATCACGCCACCCTGCACGACGTGAACCTCGTCCACGACCACGCGCCACGCTGATCGGCCCCTCTGCTCCTGCCTCCCAGCCCGAGGTGCGGAAATGGGCCGATCTGCACGCTCGGGTTGCGGACATGGGCCGGCAACCGGCCCTCGAAGCGGCCCATGCCCGCACCTGGCGGGCCTTCCCCTAGCCCTCCACGAGGCGCCGCGCGGCATACGTCAAGGGCGCCCACGGCACGCTCGGACAGCCGGGCGGGCGCGCTGCACCTAGCCGGGGCAGACTGTCCAGCTAGCCTGCGCGCTCGTCGGTCGCCTCGTCGAGGCGAGCGAGGTCTCGGCGGATGTAGCGCAGATGGGCCCACTCCTCCTCGAGGATCGTGCGGATGCAGTCGCCGACCGTGGGCTTCCAGTCCCCGTCCCGATCCCAGGGGTCGTCCCGAGGCTCGTCGAGCTGAGTCTGGGTGACCGTGGCCAAGAAGTCGGTCACCAACTGCTGTCGCTCGCCGCGCACGACGAGCACCTCGTCGAAGTCTCTCGGCTCGCGCATTCTCGCCGGGACGACGCCCATCTGCTCCGCTCCGGTGAAGAACTGCCCGATCTCGTGGAAGGGGTCAGGGCGACGGTGGACCCCGGCGAGGAGCCAGGCGTCGGTCGCGAGGACGAGGTGGCGAAGGGTCTGCGACAGCGACCACTCGTCGTCGACGTGCGCGTCTCGGAGGGCGTCCGGCGTCTGCGCCACGGTGGTGCGCCAAGCCTCCTGGGCCGCCTCCCACCCTTCCCGCAGCCCTTCGGGGGTCCTCGCCTCTTGCAACTCCCGACCGGGGAACTGCCGGTTCAGCTCGGCCTGGACGAACGGGACGACGTCGACCCCGTTGACGAACAGGCTGCCGAAGAACAAGTCATGGCTGTCGATGTCGAGGCCGGCCACGTCGCCGCCGGACATCCTCACTCCGCTCAGGTCGCAGAACCGGAAGGTCGCGTCCTTGAAGCCGGCACGCACGAAGGTGGCACCAGCGAACTCATCCGTGCGCTCGAAAGTCGTCATCACCCGATTGTTGTCCACTCGCCGGGGTGCTGACGCGGGCTCCCGCGAGACGAGCCTCATGCAAGAGTGCATGTTAAGATGCAAAGATGCCTCGGACGATTCAGATTCGCGACGTGGATGACGAGGTCTACGACGCGCTGGTCAAGCGTGCCGCGGAGGTCGGGCTCTCGGTGCCCGAGTATCTGCGTCGCGAGACCCAGCGCCTTGCGGCTCGCCCCACCATCCAGGAGTGGCTGGACCGCACTCGGCGCCGCTCGGGGAATCGAAGTCCGCGAGACACGCTGGAAGCGCTGGATGAGCTGCGTGGTGCGTGGCCCACATGATCGTCGTCGACGCCTCCTGCCTCTACGAGGTGCTCGTCGACACCCCCAACGCCGAGGCCATCCGGCAGCGACTGTCCCAGGACCCTGACCAGGTCGCACCCCACGTCATCGATGTCGAGGTCTTCGGCCTCATCCGTCGCGACCATCTGGCCGGCACCCTCGACGACACCAGCGCCGCCCTTGCTGTCGAGGACCTGCGCGACTGGCCTGCCGACCGATATGGCCATCGGGCGCTGCTCGCGCGAGCGTGGGAGCTTCGCCACACGGTCCGCGGCTGGGACGCGGCATACGTGGCCCTCGCGGAAGCGCTCGGCGCGACGCTGCTCACCCTCGACCGTCGGCTGGCCGCCGCCACCGGCCCCATGTGTCCCATCGAGGTCCCGATCCAGCCCTAGCCCTCAGCGGCGGCCGCCGGGCTCCCACGCGCCAGGCAGAGGACGAGGCCGGCTCGATCGGCGAGGCGCGGGGGTAGTCCCACATCGTGCGCCCCAGGACGTCGTGCCACCTCCGCAGCAAGACGTCGCGGTCTGGGTAGTGCGCGCTGGTGTCGGAGATGGGCCGCCGACCGGCCCTCGGACCGGCCCATATCCGCGTTCTGCGGCGGCGACGAGGCCTCGCGGCGGGTATGCCGGCCGAGGACGCCCAGCCGACCGCGCGCCGGTGCATGATGGGGGCATGCGCGTCGTTCGGATCATCCCGGATCTGGCCGTCGCCGACATCGAGGCGGCCGCGGATTTCTACAGCGGCTTCCTCGGCCTCACCCGCCAGGACCTCGGGCTCGACTGGGTGACCCGCTATCTCGCGCCGACCGGCGCCAACCTGCAGGTCCTCACCCATGACGCGAGCGGCCCGGTCGCCCCGCAGGTGTCGATCGCCGTCGACGACGTCGACGCGGCATACGGGGAGGCGATCCGGCGCGGCCTGGACATCGTCCACGCGCTCACGACCGAGCCCTGGGGAGTGCGGCGCTTCTTCGTCCGCGACCCCGACGGGCACGTGCTCAACATCCTCCAGCACCGCGACTGAGCGTCGCGAGCGTGGTCGGGATGACCGACGGTATGCCGTCCGCCCACCTCTCGATCCCGGCTCCGGACCGGCTCCGGACCGGCTCGACGGGCTCCTGGCCGGCCCGGCCTCGTCGCGCTCCCTGACCTCTCGAAGGGTGCGGAAATGGGCCGATCGAGACCCGATCCAGCGGCCCATCCCCGACACCTGCACCCGTCCGTCATCGAAGACGACATGCCGAACGAGCTCCCCGTCACCGAGACTCCGGAGATGCAGCCGCACGAAGATGCCGCCCGGCCGGAGCCCGACCGCACGCCCGACGTGGACGCCGTGCACTGGGACGCCCGGGCCTACGACGCCCTCCCGCTCCCCCACGTCGAATGGGGCCGCCGCGTGGTGGCCCAGCTGCAGCCACGCCCCGGCGACCGGATCCTCGACGCCGGCTGCGGGACGGGCCGCGACGCCGCGCTCCTGCTCGACGTCCACCCCGACGTGCGGCTCACCTGCCTGGACGCCTCCCCCGAGATGCTCGCCGCCGCGCGCGAGCGCCTCGGTGAGCGGGCGGCATACCTGCAGGTCGCGCTCGGCACGCCCGGTATGCCACCCGCTGATCTCCCGCCCTTCGACGCGGTGATGAGCGTGGCCGCCTTCCACTGGGTGCCCGACCACGACGCGCTCTTCGCCGGGCTCGCCGCCGTCATGCGTCCCGGGGCGCCGCTCGTGAGCGACTGCGGCGGCGCCGGCCAGCTCGCCCTGGTCGACCGGGCGATCGAGGCGGTCACCGGCGAGGCGGCCGATCCGTGGGAGTTCGCCGACGTCGCCGAGACCCGCGCTCGGCTCGATCGGGCCGGCCTGGAGCCGCTGCGGGTCGAGCTGCGGCCGGATCCGCTGCGTGTCGAGGACCCCGCGTTGCTCGAGCGCTACCTCGCCACCGTGATCCTCGGCGGACACCTGCGCGGTATGCCGCCCGCCGAACACGCGGGGTTCGTCCGGGCCGTGCGCCTGGCCATGACCGAGCCGGTCGTCGACTACATCCGGTTGGAGATCCTCGCCCGGCGACGCTGACCGGCAGCCCCGGCAGACCCGGCAGCCCCGGCAGTCCCGGCAGCCCCGGCCGGGCAGGGTGCGGAAATGGGCCGCTCGAGGCCCGATTCACCGGCCCATTGCCGACACCTGCGGCCACGCGAGCCACCCATTCGCCGGGAGCAGGACACCGCCACGCGAACGACTTCGAGCCGTAACAGCCGAAACACGCCTGACATGCCGACCTGGATACCGTGCGGGCGTGACGATCCGAGTGGCGCTCGAGCATCGCACGGCATACCGCTTCGCCCATGCCGTGCAGGTGCACCCGCACGAGATCCGGCTGCGCCCGGCCCCGCACACCCGCACGCCGATCGAGGCCTACAGCCTGCGGATCGAGCCGGCCGGGCACTTCGTCAACTGGCAGCAGGACCCGCTGGGCAACTGGGTCGCGCGGATCGTCTTCCCCGAACGGGTGCGGGAGCTG
Source organism: Actinomycetes bacterium (assembly GCA_029552065.1). Taxonomy (GTDB): domain Bacteria; phylum Actinomycetota; class Actinomycetes; order Actinomycetales; family Dermatophilaceae; genus Phosphoribacter. Next base: position 89,012 of record JAKPEG010000227.1, on the reverse strand, counting down.
TCGATCACCGTCGACCTCGTCGCCGACCTCACCGTCATCAACCCGTTCGACTTCTTCGTCGACGAGTCCGCGGTGCACTATCCGTTCGCCTACGAGGAGCAGCAGCGCAGCGACCTCGCGCCCTTCCTCGTGCCGGTGCCCGACCCGGCCGGCGTGGTCGCCCGCTGGATCGACGCCCACGCCCTCCGCCCCGGCCAGCGCCCCGGCCAGCGCCCCGGCCAGCGGCCCAGCGAGGAACGCACGATCGACTTCCTCGTCCGGCTCAACCAGGCCGCGCATGCCGCCATCGCCTATACGACCCGGCTCGAGGCCGGCGTCCAGACCCCGACCGAGACCCTCGAGGCTGCGCTCGGATCGTGCCGGGACAGTGCGTGGATGCTCGTGGCCGTCCTGCGCGAGCTCGGGATCGCGGCCCGGTTCGTCTCCGGTTACCTCGTCCAGCTCAGCGCCGACGTCGAGGCCCTCGACGGCCCGAGCGGCCCGGCGGCCGACTTCACCGATCTGCACGCGTGGACCGAGGCCTATATCCCCGGCGCCGGCTGGGTCGGCATCGACCCCACCTCGGGGCTGCTCACCGGAGAAGGACACATCCCCCTCTGCGCGGCACCACACCCGGCGGCCGCGGCCCCGATCACCGGTGCGACCGAGCCGGTCGCCGTCGAGTTCTCCTTCGCCAACACCGTCACCCGCCTCCACGAGGACCCGCGGGTCACCGCCCCCTATTCGGACGCGCAGTGGGCCGCGGTCGGGGCCCTCGGCGCGCACGTCGACACCCTCCTCGCCGACGGCGACGTGCGCCTCACGATGGGCGGCGAACCCACCTTCGTCACCATCGGAGACACCTCCGCCGCCGAATGGGAGACCGCCGCCGACGGGCCGCAGAAGCGCGAGCAGGCCGCCGCCCTCGCCGCCCGGCTCAAGGCCCGCTGGGCGCCGCAGGGCCTGGTCCACCACGGCCAGGGCAAGTGGTACCCCGGCGAGCCCCTCCCCCGCTGGGCGATCCAGCTCGTCTGGCGCACCGACGGCGAACCGCTCTGGCGCGACCCGACGCTTCTCGCGGACCCGTGGTCTCCCCCCGCCCTCGAACCCGGCAGCGCCGCCGCGACCGACGCCGCCCAGGCCCTCGCGGAGGCCGTCGCCACGCGCGTCGGCCTTCCGCCGTATGCCGTGCTGGCGGCATACGACGACCCGTTCGTCGCCGCGTGGGACGCGGTGCGCAAGCCCACCGGAGCGCCACCGCGCGAGGGCGAAGACCCGCTCGACCCGCGCGCGCACGACCCCGACCGGGTGGCCGATCCGGAAGGCACGGCCGACGGCGAGCCGAGCCTGCTCCCGAGGGCGTTCGTGCTGCCGCTCTTCGAGGACCCCGACGGCGAAGGCTGGGGGACGACCTCCTGGCGCACCCGCCGAGCCCGGCTCACCCTCACCCCCGGCACCTCGGCGGCCGGCTACCGGCTGCCGCTCGACTCGATCGCCTGGACCCCGCCACCGGAGGTCCCCGAGCGGTCGAGCTTCGCCGAGCGCGGCCCGCTGCCGGGCACATCCGGCGGCGGCGCGGCGGTGCACGCCACCCACCGGCCGATCGAGGATGCCCCCCGCCACGCTCTCGTCGTCGAGGAGCGCGACGGGCACGTCTTCGTCTTCCTCCCTCCGCTCCAGCAGGCGGAGCTCGGCGCGCAGCTCGTCGGCATCGTCGAGCAGGCGGCCTCGGCGACCGGCACGCCCGTGGTCCTCGAGGGCTATCCCCTGCCCGGCGACCCGCGGCTGCGCACCCTGTCGGTCACCCCCGACCCCGGGGTGATCGAGGTCAACGTGCAGCCCACGGCGAGCTGGCCGGATCTCGTCGATCTCACCGAGACGCTCTACGAGGACGCCCGCCAGACCCGGCTCACGAGCGAGAAGTTCGACCTCGACGGCACCCACACGGGCACCGGCGGGGGCAACCACTTCACCCTCGGCGGCCCCACGCCCAAGGACTCGCCGCTGCTGCGTCGGCCCGACCTGCTGCGCAGCCTGGTCACCTACTGGCAGCACCATCCGTGCCTGTCCTATGTCTTCGCCGGGCGGTTCATCGGTCCCACGAGCCAGGCACCGCGGGTCGACGAGGGCCGGCACGAGACGCTCTACGAGCTGGAGATCGCCTTCGCCGAGATCGAGCGGGCCGCCAGCGAAGGGACGGACTCACCGGCCTGGGTGACCGACCGGGCCCTGCGGCACCTGCTCACCGACCTCACCGGAAACACCCACCGCAGCGAGTTCTGCATCGACAAGCTCTATGCGCCCGGGAGCGAGCGGGGGCGGCTCGGGGTGCTCGAGCTGCGTGGCTTCGAGATGCCGCCGCACCCCCGGATGGCGCTCGTCCAGGCCTTGCTCGTCCGGGCGCTCGTCGCCCGGTTCTGGCAGCAGCCGTATGCCGCGCCGCTCACCCGCTGGGGGTCGCGCCTGCACGACCGCTTCCTCATGCCGGCATACGCGATGGCCGACCTGCACGACGTCGTGGCCGAGGTCAACGCGTGGCTGCGTGCGAGCGGCACGCCGCTGCGCTTCGACCCGGCGTGGTTCGCGCCTTTCCTCGAGTTCCGCTTCCCGCGGCTCGGCGAGGCGACGGTCGGCGGGGTCCACCTCGAGCTGCGCCAGGCGATCGAACCGTGGCATGTCCTCGGCGAGGAGGTGTCCCTGTCGGGTACTTCCCGCTATGTGGACTCCTCGGTCGAGCGGGTGCAGGTGCGCGCGACCGGGATGGTCGAGGGGCGCCACATCCTCAGCTGCAACGGGATCCCCATCCCCATGACGACCCAGGGCGCGCCAGGCTCGATGGTGGCCGGCGTGCGTTACCGGGCCTGGGCCCCGTGGTCGGCGCTGCATCCGACGATCGGCGTGCACAGCCCGCTCGTCTTCGACCTCATCGACCGCTGGAACGGCCGCAGCGTCGGCGGTTTCACCTACCACGTCGTCCACCCGGGCGGCCGGTCCTACGACACCTACCCGATCAACGCCGTCGAGGCCGAGTCGCGCCGGGCGAGCCGGTTCCACGTCGGCGGTCACACGCCCGGGCCGATCGACGTCGCGGATTGGACCCGGCTGGACGAGCCCACGACCGATCCCCGATCGGACTACCCGACGACCCTCGACCTGCGCCGCTTCACACCGGGCAGGATGCCCAGCTCGCCCCCCGGCACCCCGTCCGAGTCGTGAGCAACAGTGTCCGCCGCGCTCGCGCATCGGCTGGGTAGGCTCCCGGCGTGAGCGTTGCCCCCCTCGAGTCCGGACCGGGCGTCGTCGACGCCTACCGGGCGCACAGCGGCGGCCTCGACGAACTGCTCGACACCCGCCGAGCCGCCGACCAACAGCGCCTCGTCGCGGCGCTCGACGGGATGGGCCTGGGCGCGTTGCGGGTCGCGAGCGCCGAGGCGAGCCGGCTGGTCGCCGACGACGGCATCCGCTACGGCGCGCCCAACGCCCTCGGGCAGGCCCGCAACTGGGTGCTCGACCCCATCCCCGTCGTCATCGGCGCCGACGAATGGGCCGACCTGCGGGACGGACTCGAGCAGCGGGCACACCTGCTCGACGCGATCGTGCGGGATTTCTACGGCCCGCGCCAGTTGTTGGAGCAAGGGCTCATCCCACCCCAGGTCGTGCTCGGGCATCCGGCCTTCATCCCGCAGGCCGACGGCGTCCTGCTCCCCGGCCGACAGCTCGTCCTCACGAGCACCGACCTCGTCCGGGACGCCCACGGACGGTGGACGGTCATCGGCGACCGCACCGCGGCACCATCCGGCGCCGGCTATGCGATGGCCAACCGGCGGATCGTCTCGCGGGTCATGGCCGGGCTCCACCGGACCACCCAACTCGCCCGGCTGCGCGGCTTCTTCCAGACCATGCGCAACGCCCTCCAGGAGGCCGCGCCCACCGACGGACACACTCCTCGCGGGGTGCTGCTGTCCCCGGGAACCGGCAGCGAGACGGCATACGAGCAGGGCTTCCTCGCGACCCTGCTCGGTTTCCCGCTCGTCGAGGCCGAGGACCTCGCGATGCGAGACGGCCGGGTCTGGATCACCGCGAGCGACCGGATGGATCCGGTCGATGTCGTCATGCGCCGCGTCGACTCGGCATTCAGCGACCCCCTCGACCTGCGGGCGGACAGCCGTCTGGGCGTGCCCGGGCTGCTCGAGGCGGCCCGCCGCCGCACGGTGGCGGTCGTCAACCCGATCGGCACGGGCGTGCTCGAGAACGCCGCCCTGCTCGCTTTCCTGCCTGCGCTCTCCCGAGCGGTCCTCGGCGAGGACCTGCGCATCGACAACGTCGAGACCCTCTGGCTCGGGCACGAGCCGGACATGCGGCGGGTCCTGGGCGACATCGATTCCTGGGTCGTCAAGCCGATCTCCCGCCTCACCGGGCTCTCGCTCTTCGGCAGTCGACTCGACCGGGCCGAACGCGAGCAGCTGCGTCGTCGTGTCCAGGCCCAGCCCTGGGCCTATGCCGCCCAGGCCGACGTCCAGGTGTCGACCGCACCGGTGGTGACGCCGACCGGTCTGGCTCCCCGGCGCTTCGTGCTGCGCACCTTCGCGGTCGCCCGCGGCGACGACTATCACTTCCTGCCCGGCGGGCTCGGCCGGGTCGCCGACGCACCGGACGCCGTGCGCGTGTCCAACAGCGACGGAGCACTCGCGAAGGACGTCTGGGTGCTCGCCCCCGAGCCCGCCGCGACCGCGGTCGACCTCGGACCGCGCGCGGACATCCAGCTCACCGGTCTGCACCTGCGCACGAGCGTGCTGGCCCCCCGCGTGGCCGAGAACCTCTACTGGGTGGGCCGTTACGCCGAACGGGCCGAGGGCACGGCCCGGTTGTTGCGCGTCGTCGACGACCTGGTCGAGGACCACCAGCACCGCCCCGGTTCCCCCGGCCACGCCGTCATGGCGGCGATGCTCGACGCGCAGACGCGGGTGACCGGTCTGGTCGTCCCCCTCGGCGAGGAACCGTTGGACACGCTCGTCCGCAGCCTGCACGACGGCACGACCCCCGGCACCCTCCGGTATGCCGTGCGGCGCCTCGACGGCGCGGCTCAGGAGGTCCGCGACCTGCTCGCCTACGACTTCTGGCACGTCCTGGCCCGACTCGAACGCACCTTGCGCGACGACGCCTCACGTCACTGGCAGGTGCAGCCGCGTCTGCACGACGTCCTCGAATCGACCCTTGCCCTCGCCGGCATCTTCGTGGAGAGCATGGTCCGCGACGAATCGTGGGGTTTCATCGACGCCGGCACGGCGATGGAGCGCGCCCAGCACGTCGTCGCCCTCCTGCGCGCGACCCTCGTGCAGCAGCGCCCGCCGACGGTCGACGGCCAGGTGAGCGAGGCGGTGCTCGAGGTCGGCGAGAGCATCATCACCCACCGGCGTCGCACGGCCTCGGGCGACGGGCCCGCATGGCCGGTCCAGTCCGCGATTGCCCTCCTGGTGCTCGACCCGAGCAACCCCCGCTCGCTCACCTTCCAGGTCGCCCGCCTCGCGGTCGCCCTCCGGGTCGTCGGCGACGACACGGTGATCCGCGCGGTGGAGGAGCTCGCCGAGTGGGTCGATGCGATCGACCTGCATGCGGCCACCGCGGGCGACCGGTCCGCGCTCGAGGTCGCCCTCACCGAGGCCGACTCGCGACTGCGCCGGATCGACGAGTCGCTCATCCGCCGGCATTTCAGCCGGATGGCTCCGCAGCGCGCCCTGCCGACCAGGTGGATGCCGGCCCTCGACCACGGGGGGTTCGATGCCGCAGACGGATGAGGACTTCTCGCCGCGTCGCTACCGCGTGCGGCACACCACGGCATACACGTATGCCGGTGCCGACGTCGACGCGTGCTACGAGCGGGGCATGCTCTCCCCGCGGTCCACGAGCTACCAACGGCTGGAGACCAACACGATCACCATCGTGCCCCCGCCCGACCTGCACACGACGCACCAGGACTTCTTCGGCAACGAGAGTCACTACGTCGAGGTCCGCACGCCGCATCGCCGGCTCGAGGTGAGTCAGGACTTCGTCGTCGCCGTCGACCGGACGCCTCCGAGCCGGGCGCAACTTGACGGCTGGACGCTCGTCGACGCGGCGGCCCTGCTGTCGCCGGGAGCCGACAACCCCGACGCCAACCGGACGACCCGCAGTCTCTACCTCCTGCCCAGCGAGATGGTCGGCACCCACCCCGAGGTCCTCGACTACGCCCGCTCCCTCACCCACCCCGGCCAGAGCGTGGGCGAGGCGATCGAGGCGATCACCTGCGGCATCAACGACGACTTCACCTTCGAGAAGGGCGTGACCTCGGTGGAGACCACGCTGCCCGAGCTGCTCACCCTGCGCGCCGGGGTCTGTCAGGACTTCACCCATCTGGCCCTCGGGTGTCTGCGGGCGCTCGGCCTGCCGGCCCGCTACGTGAGCGGCTACATCGAGACCATCCCGCCCCCGGGCAAGCCCAAGCTCGAGGGGACCGACGCTTCGCACGCGTGGGCGGCGGTGTTGTTGCCCGACGGGAGTTGGGTGGAGACCGACCCGACGAACCGGCAGTTCGTCGACAGCCGTTACGTCGTCACCGCGTGGGGGCGGGACTTCGCGGACGTGTCCCCGCTCAAGGGGGTCATCTACACCGAGGCCTCGTCCTCCCACCTCGACGTGAGCGTCGACGTCGTCCGCCTGCCCGACTGAGGCGGACGCGGTCAGTCCGTCTGCGCCGGGTCGTGCCCGATGACCTCGGGGACGACCGTGTAGCCCTGTTCGCTGCGTTCCCAACGCAACAGGGTGCCGGGGGGCAGGTCGGCCCGGATGTGCACGGGCAGCGGGACGAAGCCGTCGGCGGTCACCACGGCGTATTCGCGACCACGGCGACCCTCGCCGCCGATCCGCCCGTCGCGGATGGTCACCGTGCGGGGCAGGCGCTCGGCGACCTCGGGATCGTGGGTGACCGCGACGATCGTCGTGCCCTCCTGCGCGTTGACCCGCAGGAGAGCATCGAGGATGACCTCACGGGCGCTGCGGTCGAGCGCGCTCGTCGGCTCGTCCGCGAGGAGCACGCCGGGCGCCGAGGCCATCGCCACGGCGAGCGCCGACATCTGCAGCTGCCCCTGGGACAGCGCCGAGAGTGGCCGGTCCGCGAAGGCGGTGGCCCCGACGAGGTTGAGGACGTGCCCGACGTCCGGGACGTCGGCTCCGAGCCTGCGGGCCTGCACCTGCGCGAAGGCGACGTTCTCGCGGACGTCGAGATAGGGCACGAGATTGCGCCGTGCCCCCTGGAGCATGAGCGAGGCCTCGACCGCCTGATAGGCGTCGATCTGTGCAGGACTCATCGTCGACAGCTCGTGCTCGCCGACGAAGACCCGACCCGCGCTCGGCCGCAGCAGCCCGCCGAGCAGCGAGAGCAGGGTCGACTTGCCGGAGCCCGACGGGCCGAGCAGCCCGACGACGTCCCCCGCCGCGACGCTGAAGTCGACCCCCGACAGGGCGGCGACGTCGTGCCCCTCGGTCCGGTAGATGTGGACGAGGCCGAGAGTCGTGATGGCCAGTGGTCTGCTCATCGTGGCCTGTTCACCCGACCTCTCGCAGCCGTTGCAGGTCGGCCCGCCTGGCCGCTCCCGCACTCGCGGCGACCGTGACGAGGACGAGTGCGAGACTCCCCGCACCGCCGGCGGCGAGGGCGGGCCCCCATGCGGTCGACAGGTCGAGCGGATAGGTCGCCGGCGGCGTGGGGAAGAGCGGGAGCATCCCGACCGCGGCCGGCGCCGCCCACAGCCCGACGGCCGTGCCGAGCAGGGCCGCGACCGCGACGACCGGCACGGTCTCGAGCCGGGCGAGCGACGCGAGCGCCCGGGGCCGCTGACCGGCCATCCGCAATGCCGCGAAGTCGCGGCTGCGGGCGCGCGAAGAGGTCGCCGCGAGGACGACCACCCCGAGAGCCGCGACGAGCAGGGCCGCGATCCCCACGGCGAGGGCGAGTTGCAGGCTCCACGCGGCGGCCGTCCGGCTGTATGCCGCCTCGACCTCCTCCGGGTGCACGGTCGTCGTCACCCCGATCGCCCGCGCCGCCAGGCCGGTGGTCACCTGGGCCAGCAACGCGGGATCGGCCGAGTCGAGGTATGCCGCGATGCTCGCCGATCCCCGTCCCCGCCACCGCTCGACGAGCAGGTTGTCGAGCGAGACCACGGCAGCCTTGGCCGGACCGCCGGGGACGTAGCCGAGGTCGCCGGCACGGTCGAGGGTGAGCGGCGTGCCGTCGACGAACGCCCCGGCGAAGGTGGCCCCCGCCGCGCTCGGGCGGGCTGCCGGGGTCGTGAGTGCGGGCACGACCCCAGGCACCGAGGCATGGGTGAAGAAGGCCTGGTCGAATCCATTGGTGGAGTATGAGATCCGCATAGTCGAGCCGGACACGTCGCCCGTGACCATGACGTCCTGGGTCGTCTCGCGCCAGGCGTCCGCCCCGCCGAGGTCGACCGGCCGGCCGTCGACGGTGAGTCCCGTGATCGTGAGCGTCCCGTTCACCGGGGCCGCGCCGTGTGGCGCGAGGACGCCGATCCCGAGGACGCGGCAGCCCGGCGTGCAGTCGACCCCGGCGGCCTGGTCGGCCGTGATCCCATGCTGGGGCAGGGTGCCGAGCGGGAGCACGTCGATCGAGCCGTCCGGCCGGGCGATGCGCAGCCCGAGCACGAGATCGGTGGGCGGGGCGGCCCGGGCCGGTTGCTCGACGTCGAATGGCGAGGCCACGACGTGATAGGCCAGCCGGGATCCGGTGAGCGTGAGCGGCGCCGTCGCGGGAGCGGTGAGCCGGTCCCAGGCGAGGGCGGCTGGATCGACGCCGGGCCATCGGGCGATCCGCGGGAAGGCCGAGGGCACGACCCCCACCGTCGCCGTCGCGTCGGCACCTGCGGGTGTCACCACGACGACCGGTGTCACATGTGCCGCTGCCGGGTCGACCGCCGCGAGGGCGCCGACGACTGCCGACAGGTCCGCCGTGTCGAGCCGCAGGACCGTCGCCGCGCCCACCTCGGCGGCGGCACGCCCGGCCCGGTTGCGCGCTCCGACGGCGAGGGCGTCGGCCGACACGACGACGAGGGCGAGCGCGACGACGACGACCGGGACGAGCCACCGGGTGGTCCCACGGCGGCTCGCCGCGAGCAGTGCGGCGCCGGCCGTCGCCCGCCCGGAGGCGAGCAGCCGCCGCCCGAGGCCGCTTCCGACGAGCGGCACCAGCCGGGCCGCGACGATCCCCACCGCCAAGGCCAGCAGGGTGGGTGCGACTTGGCCGACCGCGCCACCCACCGACCCGGTCGCGAGGGCGAGCGCCGCCACGACGGCCGCGGCGACGAGCATCGCCTCGAGCAGCCCCAGCCGCAGCCCCCGGTGGCGATGCGCGACGCTGCGCACCAGCGTGGCGACGGGGGCACGGCATACACCGCGGACCGAGAGGGCGGCGAGCCCGACCATCGCGGCGAGCGCGGCGACCGCGGCCACCCACGCGCCGAGGGGCAGCTCGAAGGGCGGGTCGGAGGTGAGCACGGTATGCCGCGCGAGCGCGGTGACGGCCACCGCGAGCCCTGCCCCGAGAGGGACACCGGCGACGATCGGAGGGAGGGTCTCGGCCAGCAGCAGCCGGCGGGCACCGCGGGCGCCGCGACCACGAAGCCGGGCGACGGCGATCTCCCCGCGCCGGCCGTCGGCCGCGGCGATGAGGACGAGCCACAGGACCGCACCGAGGAGCAGCCCGAGCTGGGCCATGAGTAGCGGGACGGTGACGCCCGCCTGCTCCTCACCGACGCGGGCCTGCGCGGCGAGAGCGGGCAGGCCGGTGCGGACGGTCACCGTGTCGGCGACGTGCGTGCCTGCGCGCTCGACCCCCAGGGGGTATTCGACCAGCCGGGCAAGCGTCACCCCGAGCGGCCCCAATTCGTCGACGCCGACCCGGTCGACGAGCAGGGGAAGGCCGACCTCGTAGCGCGGCTCGAACCAGGTCGTCGGACGTCCGTCCGGGGCGGTCACCGACTCGGTGAGGGTCTGCAACGGGGTGAGCAGGTCGTCGAAACCGGTCCCGTCGGCGGCCGGCCCGGTCGGCGCCTCCCCGAACCAGTAGGGCCCGTCGACCGGCTGGTAGACGCCCACGATGACGAGAGTCGTGCGCGGAGAGGCTTCGAGGGTGCTCACCGCGCCGTCCCACTCGCCGACCGCGAGCGGGTCGCCGACCCGTTGTGCGTGGACCCGCGCCTGGTCGGCGGAGACCGCGATCTCCCGGGCCGCCGTCGGGCACCGGCCCGCCGTGAAGCGGACGTGCTCGCACTGCCCGTCCCGGGCGACGAGCCGACCCCCGGGCTGCGCGAGCAGCGGCATCCGCCGGACGGACACCGAGGTCGAGCCCACTGGGTCGCCGAAGAAGCCGCGCGCCTCCCGCGGGACAAGGTCGACGAGGGCATGGGGGGCGAGCGCGATCGACGGTTCGGCCGAGCTGGACGAGGCCAGCCGCAGCCCCGAGGTCTCGACGGGGGCCGCACGCAACGAGGTGCGCACGGCGGCCTGTTCGAGGGCGCGGGTGTAGAGCGGGGCGAGGACGAGGCAGGCCGTGACGAGGGCGGCGAGCAAGCCGACGACAAGCGCCTGGGACCGGCGCCAGCGCAGGGCTGCCAGCACGGAAGACCTCCCCTCGGCGGTACACGGCGGGCGACCTGCGATCGCACGCTACACGGCATACCGTGTCGTCCGGCACGGCTGTTAGCGTGCGCGAGAGGGTGGCACCCACCCGCCACCCGCACGGGAGAGGACCGACGCCGTGACCCGCGCACCGCTGCCACTCGCGGCCGGTGGCCTCGTCGTGGAGCTCGCCGGCCGTCGGGTCCTCGACGGGGTCGACCTGCGGCTCGAGCCGGGCACGTTCACGGCCCTCACCGGGCCCTCCGGCGCGGGCAAGTCAACCCTGCTGTGGGTGCTCGCGGGGGCGCTCGCCCCCGGCGCGGGGACCGTGGAGTATGCCGGTCGCGCGCTGCCCGACCGCGCGGCGGCGGCTGCCGCCGGGGTCGCCCTCGTCACCCAGGGAATGGCGCTCGTCGCGCCGCTCACCGCCCGGGAGAACGTCCTCGTGCCCCTCACGATCCTCGGGATCGCGCCGCGGGAGGCCGCCGAACGGACCGCCGACGCACTCGATCGGGTCGGGCTCGGCGACGTCGGCGACCATCTCGTCGAAGAGCTCTCCGGCGGTCAGCAGCAGCGCGTGGCCGTCGCGCTCGCCCTGGCCATCCGCCCCACGGTCCTCCTCGCCGACGAGCCGACGAGCGAGCTCGACGCCGCGACTCGCGAGCGGATCGTCGAGCTGCTCGCGCACGAGGCCCAGCAGGGGGCGCTCGTGCTCATGGCCACCCACGACGCGTGGTGCGCCGACCAGGCGCAGGCCGAGCACCATCTCGACGAGGGGCGGCTCCAGCGGCGCCGCTGAGCCGGCCGGGGTCGTGCGCGACAAGCACGGCATACCACCTGATCGGCGCCGGCGCGCCTCGGGCTGATCGCCGAACCACTCGGCTGCGGGCCTTGGTCCGACCCGGACCCGGACCCGCCGGGTTCAGTGTGCGGTGCCCGCTCCGACGACCGGCGGCTGACATGACCAGGGGAAGTCGATCCAGGCCGCGGTCCGGCGCCAGACGTACTCCGGCCTGATGATCGACTGCGGCTTCTCGTAGATGACGGCCACCCGCGCCTCGGCGACGTGGTCGGCACAGAACTCCCGCACCGCCTCGAGGGTCCGGCCGGTGTCGGCGACGTCGTCGGCGATGAGCACCCTCATCCCCGACAGGTCGACCACCGCTGGCGTCGGCGGCAACATGATCGGCATGTCGAGGCGCTCGTCGACCCCGGTGTAGAACTCGACGTTGATCACCGCGAGGTTCTTCACCGACAGGGCGTAGGCGAGGCCCATCCCGAGGCCGAGCCCGCCGCGGGCGATGGACAGGACGAGGTCGGGCGCGAAGCCCGAGTCGGCCACCGCCTGCGCCAACTCGCGGCAGGCGACGCCGAAGTCCGGGTAGGTCAACACCTCGCGCTCGGTCGTGGCCCCCATCCTGCCGTGCCCCGAGGGGTATGCCGTCCGCCGGACCCCCAGCCCGCTGACCCGTGCCCGGCCCCTGGTCGCACCGACACAGGAAATGCCATTGCTCCGGGTCTTGGTCCGGTTTGGACTGCTCTGCCCCCACCGCCGACCGCCCAATGGCATTGCTTGTGCCCCGACCCCAGCAACCGGCTCCTCCACCGTCGATCGGTCCGCCCACCCCCACGGGGGGGCGGGCACGCTAGGGTCACCAGTCGTGGCCAAGCTTGCATCCGCACCGACCGACGCCAACAAGCCGACACCGCGTGCCGAGGAGATCCGCGACTCCCTCGACGGCTTCCACCTGCCTGCCGACCGAGCAGTGAGCCGACGCGTCGGTCGGTCGGCGCGGGCGGGCACACCACGCAGCGGCCTCGGCGAGTTCGATCCCACGAAGCGGACCGCCAGCGCCCTGGAGAGGTTGCGGGCGCAGGAATCTGACCGGGTCGCCGCGCTGCTGCCCGAGCGCTACACCCGGATGAGCGCCTCGCCCTGGTCCTACCTGCGCGGCGCGGCAGCCGTCATGGCGGCCGACCTCGCAGCGGCGGAACACACGGGGATCCTCGTCCAACTCTGCGGCGACGCCCACATCCTCAACTTCGGGCTCTGGGCCTCGCCGGAGCGGGAGTTGCTCTTCGACGCCCGCGACTTCGACGAGACCCTCGCGGGGCCCTTCGAATGGGACCTCAAGCGGCTCGTGACGAGCATCTTCGTGCTCGCCCGGGACAACGGAATACGGGCGAGGGTAGCGCGCGAGGCGGCCGACGCAGCTGTCGGTGCGTATGTCCGCTCGATGCGCGGCTATGCCAAGAAGGGCGAACTCGACATCTGGTACGACCGCATCCGGGCCGACGTGCCGATCGAGCAACTCTCCGGCGCAGCAGCAAGCTCCGCCCGCCGGGCCCTTCGTCGATCCGCCCAGAAGCGGTCCGGGGCAGCCGCCGTGCGCCAGCTCACCACCCTCGACGACGGGCGACGCACGATCAGCCTCGCGCCCGGAAAGCGGATGGCTCTGCCGCTCACCCCGGAACTCGACCTCGACCTGGCCCGCGAGGTCCTCGAGACCTACGACCAGTCCCTCCCCTGGCACCAGCGGCGCCTGCTCGAACGTTTCAGCGTGCACGACGGTGTCCAACAGGTCGTCGGCGTCGGCTCGGTCGGCATGCGGATCCTGCTCGTCCTGCTCGAGGGTCAGAGCGGGAAGCAGCCGCTGCTGTTGCAGGTCAAGCAGGCCACCGCCTCGGTCTACGAGCAGTTCCTCGAGCCGTCACCATTCGACAACCACGGGCAGCGGGTGGCCGTCGGACAGCGGCTCATGCAGTCGGCCTCGGACATCTTCCTCGGCTGGACCCACGTCGACGGGCACGACTTCTACGTGCGCCAGTTCCGCGACATGAAGATCATCCCCGACGGTCCGACGATCAGCCCTCATCTGGCCGCCTTCGCCTCCGCCTGCGCCAAGGCCCTGGCCAAATCGCACGCGCGCTCGGGAGATCCGTCGGCCATCGCGGCATACATCGGATCCGACCACGCATTCCGCACCGCCATCACCGACTTCGCCATCGCCTACGCCCGGCAGACCCGACGCGACCACGCCGAGCTCTGCGCCGCCCGGGACTCCTTGCCGCAGGCTCCGGCCGACTGACCTGGACCGCCACCGAACTCCCGGTCGTTCGCCTGGCGTCCCAGGTCTCTGTCCGCAACAACTCCCCACTCGGGAAATTCCCCGGCCTGGCCCCCTGGTCCCGGTCGGAACAACTCCCCATTCGGGAAGTTCCCCGGTCCGGTCCGGTCCCGCCCTGCGCCCCGTGGAATGAACCGGAGCCGCGCGGCATTGATCAGTCCACGGTGCTCGCCACTGCGGCGAGGCCGGGAGATCGAGGATGACGCGAGATGACGACCAGCCCGATGACGACACCCACGACGACGACACTGACCGACTACGACCGTTACCGCACCGGCCAGTTGCTCTTCGAGCAGCGGCGCTTCGACGAGGCCGCCCGCGAGCTCGAGCTGCTGCTGGGAGGCAACGCACCGGCATACGGGCTGGGTGAGGCGCCCCTGCTGCTCGCCCGCGCCTACTACCACTCGGCCCAGCTCGGTCGCGCCGAGACCGCCGCCCGCGGCCTGCTCGCGCGCGACGACACCGACGGGTATGCCGCGCTGCTGCTCGGCCGCACGCTGCAGCGCCGGGGCCGGGCCGCCGAGGCCGAGACCTGGCTGCGCCGGGCCGCCGCCCTCGGAGTCGACGGGAGCGGGTCATGACCGACCGCATCCTGCGCAGTGTCCACTCCGGCGACCGGTTCCACTGGGTCGGCGACGGCTTCTACGTCACGCAGCTGCTGCCGGGCGGCCGCGAACTCCAGGAGGCGGCCGACCCGTTCCTGCTCATGGACTACCACCCGGTGAAGGACTACCCGCCGACCGACCGGCCGCGGGGCGTCGGTGCCCACCCGCACCGCGGTTTCGAGACCGTCACCCTCGCCTTCGAGGGAGCCGTCCAGCACCACGACTCCACGGGTGGCGGCGGGGTCATCTACCCCGGCGACGCCCAGTGGATGACCGCTGCCCGGGGGATCCTGCACAAGGAGTACCACGAGCCCGAGTGGGCTCGGCAGGGCGGGCGGTTCCACATGATGCAGCTGTGGGTCAATCTGCCGAGCGCCGACAAGATGGGCGATCCCGGCTACCAGGCACTCACGGCCGAGTCGATGGGGAAGGTCAAGCTGCCGGGCGGCGGCACGGTCACCCTGTATGCCGGTGAGCTCGACGGCGAGACGGGTCCGGCACGCACGCACACGCCGATCGAGCTGTGGGACCTCCAGTTGGCTGCCGACGAGACCGCCGAGCTGACCGTCCCCGACGGGCACACCCTCATGCTCTTCGTCCTCGACGGCCACCTCGACACCGTCGGCGGCCGGATCGGGCGGGAGCAGCTCGGGCTGTTCGACCGCTCCGGTGACCGGCTGCGGATCACGGCACCCGAGACCGGTGCCCGTGCCGTGCTGCTCGGGGGCCGGCCGATCGGCGAGCCGGTGGTGTTCTACGGCCCGTTCGCGATGACGAGCGAAGCCGAGATCGTCCAGGCGATCGAGGACTTCAACGCCGGCACCTTCGGCCACCTGGACTGACCCGCCGCCGTCTCCCGACGTCCAACGGCCTTCAGCCCTTGAGCGCGGCCGCCTGATCAGGCTCAGCCGCGGAAGGCCGCCGTGGCGACGTAGCCCCCCGAGGTCGTCGCGGCGAGCACCTCGATCGGCCAGCGAGACACGGCGTGCTCGAGGGTCTCCCGGCCACCGGCGAGGATCGCGGTGGCCAGCACGTCGGCGGTCATGATGTCCGGCGCGGCGACCGTCACCTGACGGAAGTCCGGCGCGCTCGCCGTGCGCCAGACGTGTTCGCCGCGCTCGGCCGTGCCGCTCGTCGCGACCGCCGGAAGAGCTGTCGCGCAGGTGAATTGGGAGACCAGTGCATGCCGGTCGTCCGGGTCGACGATGCCGATCACCCAAGGTCGGCCGTCGGCCTGCACACCAGAGGTGAGCACATCACCGCCGGCGTTGAGACACCAGGCCCGGGCCCCGAGCCGCACCAACGCGGTTGCGGACTCCCGGATGGCCTGGGCCTTGATGACCCCGCAGAGGTCGATCGATCCGTCCGGGCGATGGGCAGTGAAGGCGCCCCGGGTCTCGGCCGACCAGCGCTTGGCAAGGGCATAGGAATTCCGGTAGGACGGCGAGGCGTCGGCTATGGCGAGCTCGCCACGCGCGACGGCAGTGGCCTCCGAGTCCGCCCGGTAGAGGCTGAAACGGCGGTCCAGGATCGCGAAGACCCGCTCGACGACCCCGCCTGCCCGCTCGGGCGCGGGTCCGGCGAAGGCCAGGCTCACGGTCGTTCCCATGGTCTCGAAGACGTGGCGGTGCGCGGCCGACTGGACGTCCGCCAGGGTCGGCATGGTCAGGCCGCCTTGTCGAGCGCGGACTGCAGCGAACTCAGGTACTTGTCGGTCGTGTAGGTCGCGCCGCTCACCGAGGACACCTGGGCCGAGTTGGCGGCAAGCACCCTCGCCTTGAGGGTCGGGATGGCGCGTGCCTCGATCTGGGCGCTGTGCTGGTCGCGAACGGTCGTCGTGTAGGTGACGTTGGTGATCTTCCCGTCGGCAAGGGTGACGGTGACCGTGATCGAGCCGAACCGGTCGGACTCCGTGTCGCCGGTGAAGGTGCCGGTCGCACCGGTTCCGGTCGAGGCCGCCGAGGTGGCACTCGACGAGGCCGTCGTCGATCCGGTCGAGGCGGTCGAAGCCGCCGAGGTGGAGTTCGAGGCCGACGCGGTCGCCGCGCTGGAGGTCGTCGTCCCGGCGGAGGCGGTCCCCGTGCTCCCTGGAGTGGCCGTGCCGGTCGCGACCGTCTGGGCCAACGCCTGACCGTTGCCGGTGCCGATCGTCCAGCCGGCGACCAGGACGCCGAGCGATGCGAGGGCTGCCGCGGTGTTGCTGCGTGTGCTCATCTGAGGTTCGCCTCTTTCGTGCGTGTTCGGTCATCGATGGTGACGAGTCTTGGGAGGGGGGCTGTGCCGGGGGTGTGGCCGACGCGTGCGGTCACCGTGAGGTTGCTGTGCGATCGCTGTCACCGGGTGGTCACCAAGCGAACAGCTCGTCGTGGCACTGCTCTTCGGGTATGCCGCACGCCCGGGCGTCGGCGAGCACGGCCTGCATCCACGGGGCGGGGCCACAGACGTAGAGGTCGGCGGCAGCGGCCCACGGGGCGAAGTCGGTGAGGTGGGCGTCGGCATACTGCGTGGGGACCCAGCGCTCGCCGGCCCGCGGTCCGACGAGGACGGTGAGCGCCGCACCCTTGGCCGCGCACAGCGCGGTGACCTCGTCGAGCAGGTAGAGCTCCTCGTGGGTGTGGGCGCGCAGGATGACGGCAGCCTGGCCGGGGACGATCTCGGTGCCCTCCAGCAAGGCCCGCACGGGTGCGATGCCGATGCCTGCGCCGACCAGGACGACCCGATCGGTCGTGCGCGCTTCGTCGGTGAACATCCCGTATGGGCCTTCGACGGCGACCTTGGTGCCGGGGCGCAGCTGTTGCAGGCGAGCCGTGCCGGCACCGAGGTCGCGCACCGTGACGCGCAGGGTGGTGTCGGTCGGTTCGGCGGACAGCGAGAACGGGTGCGGCTGCAGGACGAGGCCAGGGGTGAGGAAGCGCCAGTGGAACCAGTGCCCGCCACGCGCACGCAGCCGGCGCAGGTTGCGGCCGGTGAACTCGATCGAGACCGCGTCGGGGCCGACCGGCTCGACGGCGCTCACGGTGAGCCGGTGGGTGAGGGTGACGATGAGCGGAGCGAAGATTCGGTAGGCCAGCAGCGTCCATGCGGTGGCCAGCCACATCCCGATCCAGAAGGTCCGCCCCAGGGTACCGGGGGCGAGGATCCCACTCATCGAGAACTGGTGCGGCAGCGAGGCGACGATCGCGGCATACGTCGTGAGGTGGATGGCGAACCACGTCTCGTAGGGGTAGCGGCGACGCACCGCCACCATCGAGGAGATCCCCACGACAGCGAACAGGAGGAAGGCGACACAGGCCCAGACGAAGTCGGTCGACGAGGTCCACAGCTGCACGAAGGTCGTCACCGGGGTCGCCCTGCCGGTGGCGGCATAGCCGTAGACGAGTAGCACCCCATGGGCGAGCAGCCCGGCGACCATGCCGCGGCCGAGTCGCGCGTGCAGCGAGGTCGCCCGATCCTGACCGAGGGTTCGGTCGACGAACGGCACCCGCGCGGCGAGCACGAGCATGAGACACATGAGGGCCGCGGCCACCAGCCCGGCGACGATACCCAGCGCGGTGATCGCCCCGCCGAGGGTGGCGAAGTAGGCGGAGGCGTGGTCGGCGAGGAAGAGCGCGACGGACGTCGCGACGAGGGTCCACGCGCCCACGGTGAGCACGCCGCGGCGCCACTCACGCCGAGTCCGCTGACGCCGGAACCTCCGCACCACGGCGGAGCGGGTATGCCGGCCGCTCCCCTCGTGCGCGGAGGGGCGCGAGGAGAGCGACTGCGTCGGCGGCCAGGGCGACTGCTGCTCGACGGGATGGCCGGGGGCCACCGGGGCGGCCAGGAGTGTCGTCGTCATGGCATCCACCGTGGTGGTGACGACTGTGGGCTCGATGTGCGAGCGCTGGGGTTGTCGTCAGACTTGGTTGCCCGGCAACCCCGCCGGCGACGGCGCGCCGCCGCGCAGATCGAGGGCGAGGAAGAGCGCCTCGGCCTGTGCACAGAGCAGTTCCCCGTGGAGCAACCGGCCGCTCACGTAGGTCTTGCGTCCCTCGACCCGCTCGATCCGGGCGATCACGGTCAGCTGGGTGTCCAGCGGAGTGAGCGCACGGAAATCGACCTCGAGGTGGACGGTGCGCGAGGGCGGGCGGGCGCCGAAGTTCACGAGGGTCCCGAACAACTCGTCGAAGACGAGTGGGATGGCACCCCCGTGGACGGCCTCCCCGCCGCCGAGGTAGTAGCGGCCGAAGCTCACGTGCGCGTCGATCTCCAGATCGTCGACCCGGTGGACGACGTAGTCCGGGAGCATCGTGTGTCCGCGACTGGGCAGGTCGGGGCGGCGGCCGAAGACCTGTCCGTGCTCGCCGGTCGCGCTCTTGCGCAGCCGATCCCGCCAGCCATGCAGGGCTGCGGCGAGTTCGGTGGACTCCTCGGGCTCGGGACGGGCAGCGGCCAGGTCGTCGAGGAAGCCGCGCAGCTGGGTGACGAGCGCGGCATACTCGGGGTCGCCCTCGGTGACCCAGGTGAGGGGCACATGCCGCCCCCACGGCGGATGCTGCGGCGGGATCTCGCGGATGCTCACACTCCCATCCTGCCCCCGGTATGCCGCGTGCCCGGGTCAGGGGGCGGACAGGGCGAGCGGTCCGTCCGCCGGACGCCCGGCCGCCCGCAGCACACCCCGGCCGTCGCCTGCGCGGGACCACTGCTCCAGGTCGATCACCGCGACGGCCGCGGTCGGCATCGCCGCGGAAACGCCGGTGAGCGACTCGACGAGTTCCTCGACGGCGGGGTTGTGCCCCACGAGCGCGACCGTGCCGGCCGACTCGGGGAGCGCGCACACGAGGTCGACGAGCGCGTCGCCGTCGAAGGTGTATGCCGCCGCCGCCTCCTGCGTGGTCGGCAGGGGATCGCCGAGCTCGCGGGCGACGAGGTCCCAGGTGCTGCGAGCACGCTGAGCGATCGACACGACCGCGAGGTCGATCCGCAGCCCCTGGCCTGCCAGCCAATGGCCGACCGCCGGCGCTTGCCGGCGCCCACGTGTGGCGAGCGGCCGATCCCGGTCGTCGGCGAGCACACTCCAGTCGGACTTCGCATGTCGCACGACGACGAGCGTGTGAGCCATCGTTCTCCTCTTCGCGGGTGGGGCTCCCAGCCTGCCCTCTCGGAGCGCCGCCGTCGACTGGTCCCGGCATCGACGGGGCACAGAAGAGCCGTGGCGCCCACCGGATCGGTGGGCGCCACGGCGCGGAGGGGGTTGGCTCGGGTCGGACCGGCAGGGCCGGGTCAGCTCGAGGCGGTGGGCGCCGACGAGCTCGTGCCCGAGGGCTGCTCCCCCGAATCACCTTGGGCCTGGCCATGGTCGCCGGCCCCGCCCGGGCCCGGCCCGCGCCCGCCTCCCCCGCCCGGGCCGCCCTGGGCCTGGGAAACCGTCGCGAGGTCGGCGGACACGTCGAACATCACCTTCTGGCCATCCTTGGTGCCCAACACGTCATAGGAGCCGTCCGGATCCTTGCGAACCGACTCGACCGTCACGCCCGAGTCCTTCGCCGTCACCGCCGCCGACACCTTCGCGGCCTCGTCACCGGTCACCGGCGTGTCCTGCGACTGCTGGCCCAGGGCGGAGCCGTCCCTTCCGTTCACTGGGGCGTCGGACGGAGCGTCGGCGGAGGCGTTGCCCGCGACTGCGGCCGAGGTAGAGGTGCCGGTGTCGTCGGCGGCGTTCGCGAGGGCAGCCCCACCGAGGCCGATGGCGGCGGCGGCTGCGACCGAAGCGGCGACCAGGCCGATGTTCTTGCGGGACATGATGTCTCTCCTTCTTCCATGGGGTGGTACCGGCGAGCTGTCCGGACCGGGTTGGTAGAGAAGACGATTCCCTCCGTCGCTGTCCGGAGCCTGTCGACCGGCTGGCCGATCGCTGCGAGGTGAAGCGCTGATGAGCAGCCATGGAAGGGCGTCACCGCCGCTGGCACATTGACGTGAAAACAGCTGGTGCCCAACGGTTTTCCGTTGGGCACCAGCTGTTCTTCACTCGAGAGCGGTCAGCTGCCGCTCGGCGCGGTCGAGCTCCCCGAGGGCGCGGTGGGCGCGGCACCACCGGAGCCTCCACCACGCGGTCCATGGCCCTGCTTTCCGCCCTGACCGCCCTGTGCCTGGGAGACCGTCGCGAGGTCGGCGGACACGTCGAACATCACCTTCTGGCCATCCTTGGTGCCCAGCACGTCATAGGAGCCGTCCGGATCCTTGCGAACCGATTCGACCGTCACGCCAGAGTCCTTCGCCGTCACCGCCGCCGAGACCTTCGCGGCCTCGTCACCGGTCACCGGCGTGTCCTGCGAACCCCCGCCCGCGCCGCCACGGCCACCGCCGTCGCGCGCTCCGGGAGCGCCGGTCGTCCCGCTGCCGGCGTAGCCGTAGCCGTGGGCGGCGGACGCGCCGGTCGCCGAGGCGTTGGCCAGGGCGGCCCCGCCCAGGCCCAGCGCGCCGATCGCGGCGACGGCCGCGGCGACCTTCCCCAGTGTCTTCGAAGTCATCTCTCTCCTTCCGAGCGGCCTCGACATCGAGCCGGGCCATTGCCATACCGAGACGATCCGCACACGACCTGTGACGAACCTGTCAGGCACGTGGGGCGGACCTGGGGGTGCCTGTGCACCGGTTGTCGGGGTCGGCGGGCCGGCCAGGTTCCCGCCGTCGGACGAGGGCCGGTGGTGACCCGACGGCATACCCTGCGGCTGTGACTCTGCGCCCGCTCGCGACCATCCCGCTGCCCGCGATCGGTGCCGAGGACGTCGTCGTCGACACCGACGGGGCGGTGTGGACCGGCACCGAGGACGGATCCCTGTGGCGGGTGTCCCCGGCCGAAGGGCGGACCACCCGAGTGGCCCACACCGGCGGCAGACCGCTCGGCCTCGAGCTCCTGCCCGACGGACGGATCCTCGTCTGCGACGCGGAGCGCGGCCTGCTCGCCGTCACGCCGGACAGCGGAGCAGTCGAGCGGCTCGTCACCGCGATCGACGGGCGGCCGATGCGTTTCTGCAACAACGCCGCGGTCGCCACCGACGGGACGATCTTCTTCACGGACACCTCGCGGCACTATGGCGTGCGGCAGTGGAAGGCCGACCTCCTCGAGGCCACCAGCTCCGGGCGACTGCTCGTGCGCCACCCGGACGGAGCGGTGGAGACCCTGCTCGATGGGCTCGAGTTCGCCAATGGGGTCGCGCTGTCGGCCGACGAGTCCTTCGTCGCGGTCGCCGAGACCGGCGCCCGGACGATCGTGCGGCACTGGCTCAGCGGCCCCCGGGCCGGGGAGAACGACTTGTTCACCGGCGAGCTGCCGGGCTATCCCGACAACCTCTCCCTCGGCAGTGACGGGCTCGTCTGGCTGGCCGTCGCCTCACCGCGGGACCCCCTCGTCGAACGTCTCAAGCGCGGCCCGTTGGCCGTGCGCCGAGCCACCTGGCGGTTGCCCCCTCGGCTGCAACCCGCCCCCAAGCGCACGGTCCGCGTCCTGGCCCTCGACGACCTGGGTCGGGTCGTCCACGACCTCGAGGCGGACGCCACCTCATGGCACATGGCAACAGGCGTGCGCGAACATCGCGGACGGGTCTGGCTCGGCAGCCTCATCGAGCCGGCCATCGCCTGGTTCGACAGGTGAGCAGCGGCGCAGGCCGTCCTGCGGCCCTACTGCGCGCTACCGTGCGGTAGGAGGGGGTGCGAGTCCCGCCCCCCGTGTGGAGGGAGAGTCAGGCATGACCGACTGGGCCGCCGATGTGAAGAAGTACGCCCCCGACGCCGACGACACGCAGATCGCGGGCATCGTCCGACACTGCGGCATCGCCTTGCACAAGACCGACTCCTCGCTCGTCTCCTATTCCGATCCGGCCGAGCTGGCCCGGGTGCGCGACGGCTTCCTCAAGAAGAAGCTCGCCCGCACCGAGGACGACGCCGCGCTCGACGCGGCGATCGCCACCGTCGGCGAGAAGCTCAAGGGCGTCAACCACAAGAACCGGGTGACGGTCTACTACCTGCTGGCCGATCACTTCGGACAGCTCGGCCTGTTCGGCTGATCGGCCGGCGTCCTCAGCCGCGTCCCACCCCGGGCACGGCCAGCGGACTGCGCTGGCACCCGTCGACGTCGAAATTCTCCACCCGCAGCCAGCGTTCGTATGCCGTCCGCACGCCCGGCCAGTCGGCGTCGGTCATCGCGAACCACGCCGTGTCGCGATTGCGGCCCTTGTAGAGGGTCGCCTGCCGCCACACCCCCTCGAACCGGAAGCCGAGCCGAAGCGCAGCCCGACGGCTGGGCTCGTTGAGGGCGTCGCACTTCCACTCGAGACGCCGATAGCCCAGATCGTCGAAGACGTGCCCCGCCATGAGCGCGATCGCCTCGGTCGCCGCGGCCGTCCGCGCGAGCCTCGGCGACCAGACGACCGAGCCGATCTCGATCGTCCCGAGCGCGGGATCCACCCGCAGGTATGCCGCGAAGCCCACCGCCCGCCCGCCGGGCTCGCACACGGCGAAGACGACCCAGCCCGGGGTGTCGAGCAGATCGGCGACGACCCCGGCGAGCTCTGCCTCGCTGTGGCACGGGCCGATCGAGAGGTAGGTCCACAGGCGCTCGCCGCCGGGCACGAGTGCGGCGAAGAGGTCGGGGACGTGCCCCATGGTGAGCGGCTCGAGTCGGCAACGACGCCCCTCGAGAACCACCGGGCCCGGCGAGCGCGCCCCATGCCAGTCGACCGGGTCACCGATCGGTTGGCCGAACTCGTTGTGCGGCAACGAGATCAGCTGCCAACTCGCGTCGGGAGCACTCGTCCGAGGAATTCCACGGTCCGTGTCCACGCCCCCCGCGAGGCACCGGCGTGGTGCAGGACGAAGTCGGGATTGTCGAAGGCGTGGTCGGCCCCCTCGTAGAGGTGGAACTCGCACACCCCGCTGCCCCCGACGACCGAGCGGATGTGCTCGACGGTCGCGAGGTCGAGATAGGAGTCGGCCGTGCCGAAGTGATGCAGGCTCGGCGCGCAGACCACCGGCATCGCGTCGACGAGCATCGGCAATGCCGAGCCGTAGTAGCTCACGAGGGCATCGACCGGCGCGCCTGCCTGCAGGGTGGCGGCGACGGCATAGCCGAGACCACCCCCGAAACAGAAGCCGACCACCCCGACCCGGCCATCGACCTCGGGACGAGCGCGCAGCGCATCGACCGACGCCACGCCGTCGCAGACCGCCGCCTCCCAGTCGAGAGCGGTGACGAGGGCGAGTCCGGCGTCGAGCATCTGCGGACCGTCGGGCACGGCCTCGACCCCCTCGCGCCAGTAGAGCTGCGGCGCAAGCACGACATAGCCGAGGGCGGCGAGATCCTCCGCGCGTCGACGAATGTAGGGCGAGAGCCCGAAGATCTCCTGGACGAGGAGGATCCCCGGTCCGCGTCCGGCCGGCGGTCGCCACAGCAGTGCGGGCAGTTCGCCGCCGTCCACGGGGATGCCGATGCGCTCGCTCATGGTCGCCCAGTATGCCGTCGCCCCGCGCGCATGGGCTGGCGACGACGCGCGCGGCCGGGGAAGTCCGCGCGCGGCATACCCGATGTGCGGCACACTCGCCCAGGTGGGAGTCCGGGAGCGGCTGCGCAGCGCGCGCGTGGACCTCACCCCGTTGCGCACGTCCGCGGACTTCCGGCGCCTCTTCCTCGCCGGCACGGTCTTCTACCTCGGCGGGATGGTGAGCTACGTCGCGCTGCCCTGGCAGCTCTACCGGCTCACCGGATCCAACCTCGCGGTCGGCGCCCTGGGGATCGTCGAGCTCGTCCCGCTCGTGGCCTTCGGGCTCTGGGGCGGGGCCCTGGCCGACCACGCCGACCGACGCGTCGTCCTCGTGTGGACCGGCGTGGCCCAGGTCGTCCTCACCGCGGGCCTCGTCGGCAACGCCCTGCTCCCGACACCCCAGACCTGGGCGATCTACCTCGTCGGCGCCCTCCTGTCGGCGGCCGGCGCGCTCCAGCGGCCGAGCCGGGAGGCACTCATCCCGCGCACGGTCGCCCACGACGAGTTGCCCGCAGCGGTGTCGGTGAGCTCCCTCGGCATGCAGATCGGCCTGCTCGCCGGACCCGCCGTGGGCGGCATACTCGTCGAATCGGTCGGTGCGGCAATGGCATACGCGATCGACGTCGGGGGACTCGTCGTGGCGACCGTCCTCTTCGCGCGGCTGCGGAGCTATCCACCGCTCGAGGAGGGCACTCGCCCGAGTCTGCGGTCGATCGCCGAAGGGGCGCGCTATGCCGTGGGCCGCCCGGACCTGCTGGGCACCTATCTGGTCGACATCGCGGCGATGTTCCTCGCGATGCCGACCGTGCTCTTCCCCGCTCTCGCCGCCGACGTGCTGGACTCGCCGAGTGTGCTCGGCCTGCTCTACTCCGCCGGGACCGTGGGCAGCCTCCTCGTCACCGCGACCTCGGGGTGGACCGGGCGCGTCCACCGGCACGGGCGCGCGGTCGTCCTCGCGGCGGCCGTGTGGGGCGGCGCGGTCGCCGCCGCAGGACTCACGACGAACATCCCGCTCGTGCTCGGCGCTCTCGCCGTGGCCGGCGGGGCCGACATGGTGAGTGCCCTCTTCCGTTCGGTCATCTGGCACCAGACCATCCCCGACGAGATGCGCGGCCGGCTCGCGGGGATCGAGATGCTCTCCTATTCGGTCGGTCCGCTCGGCGGACAGGTGCGCTCGGGGCTCGTCGCCGACCGCTGGTCGGTCCGCACCTCGATCGTCTCCGGCGGCCTGCTCTGCGTGGTCGGCGTGGCGGCGACAGCGGCCTGGCTGCGGGGCTTCTGGGGCTACGACGCGCGCACCGACCCCTATGCGGTGGCCGAGCGCGCGCGGCGGGCGGCGGCCGGAGGATCGTGAGCTGGGACCGGTGGCAGGATGTTGGTGGCGGTCCTGCCACCGGCGACGCGAAGGAGGCACGATGCGGATCGGCGACTTCGAGCGGGCGGGGCTTCGGTTCGAGGTCGACGACGAGGGACCGCTCGACGGGCCGCTCGTCGTCCTCCTGCACGGCTTCCCCACCGACCGGTCGAGCTGGCGGCGGGTCGCGCCGCTCCTGCACGACGCCGGGCTACGCACGATCGCCCCCGACCAGCGCGGCTACTCCTCCGGCGCGCGGCCCCGGGGGCGGGCGGCATACACGTCGGACCAACTCGTCGCCGATGTCGTGGCACTCGCGGACGCGGCGGGGGTCGGGCGGTTCCACGTCGTCGGGCACGACTGGGGTGGCGGCGTCGCGTGGCTCACCGCCGGGCAGCACGCCGACCGGGTCGCCTCGGTGACGTCGCTGTCCACCCCGCACCCGATCGCGACCAACCGGGCCCTGCGCACAAGCCTCGACCAGGCGCGGCGCTCGTGGTACATGGCAGCCATCCAGCTCCCCCGCGTGCCCGAGTGGTGGTTCGCGCCCCGCATGGCCCGCACCCTCGCCGCCGACGGGTTGCCCGCCGAGGACGCCCAGCGGTATGCCGCCCACCTCGCCGAGCCCGGCGCGCTCACCGCGGCGATGAACTGGTACCGCGGTGCCCTGCTCACCCGTGGGGTCGCCCATCGCTGCCGGGTGCCAGCCGCTTTCGTGTGGGGTGAGCGCGACAGCTACCTCGGGCCGAAGGCGGCCGCGCTCACGGCCGAGTGCGTGCTCGCCGACTACCGATTCACCCGGCTGCCGCATGGGCACTGGTTGCCCGAGCTCGCTCCGCGGGAGTGCGCAGCGGCGATCCTCGACCGGGTGACCTCGGCCGGTGAAGGCTCGGCATCGTGAGCGCGGTGGGGATGAGCCTCGACGACCTGCCCGACCTGGTGGCCGACCCGGTCGCCTACTACCGCAGGCTCTCTGAGGACACCTTCGCGCCCACCCTCAACGCCCAAGGGGCGTGGAACGCCCACGAGCAGCACATGGCACCCGTGTCGGGGCTGCTCGCGCACTGCCTCTCCCGGCGCGAACACCGCGACGACCTCGCGCTGGCCCGGGTCACCTTCGAGATCCTCGGCCTCATCCCCGCACTGCCGACCACGATCACCGTGCGCACCGTGCGGCCGGGGCGCACGATCGAGCTCGTCGAGGCGGTCGCGGTCGCCGGCGGGCGCGAGGTGGTGCGCGCGAGTGCATGGCGGCTGGCGCGGACGGACACTGCGGGGGTCGCGGGCGGACTCCCCGAGGCGCTGCCGGCGGTGGCCGACGGCACCTCGATCGACCCGTCGGGCTGGTGGCCGGGCGGGTACATCGCGAGCCTGCGGCTGCGGCATACCGACGACCGGACGCCGGGCCGGGGGCAGGCGTGGATCTCGACCGACCTCGTCGTCGTCGCCGACGAGCCGGTGGCGCCGGCGGCGGCCTTCGTGTGTCTCGTCGACACGGCCAACGGGATGAACACCCGGCTGGACCCGCGTGAGTGGCTGTTCCCCAACGTCGACCTGTCGATCCACTTCTACCGGGAACCGCACGGCGGGCCCGGGCACTGGGTCGGCTTCGACACCCTCGTGACGATCGGCGAAGCGGGTGTGGGGCTCACCTCGACCACGCTGCACGACGAGTCGGGACCGGTGGGCCGAGCCGAGCAGATCCTCACGGTGCGGCCGATGCCGCGACCCGAGGACGCTCACTCACCGGGATAGCGCACCCCGAGCTGTGCGCGCACCGTGTCCATCGCGCGCATGACCGTGCGGGAGGACTCCCAGTCCATCCGTGGACTCTCGGCCAGCCCGGCCGTGATGCACCGCGCAGCCTCGGCGACCTGGAACTGGAAGCCGTTGGGCACCCGGGCATCGACCGTCTCCAGCACGGCGGCCTGCGGGTCGAGGCCACGGTCGGCCGAGATCAGCTGCAGCCGGGTCGGTGCGTAGAAGTCGCCCTCGAGCTCGATCCGCGCCGCCGTGCCGGCCACCACGGCCGTCGTCGGCGTCTTGGTGAGCAACGTGCAGGACGCCTGCGCGACAACGGGATCCGGGTATTCGAGGGTGATCGCCGAGGTCGCGTCGACCCCCGTCTCGGTGCGATGACCCGTCGCATGGACGCCCCACGGAGCCCCGAGCAGATCGACGACGAAGGAGATCGGATAGACCCCCAGGTCGAGCAGCGCCCCTCCGGCGAGCGTCGGGTCCTTGAGCCTGTGGGTCGCCTCGAGGTCGAGGGACTGTCCATGGTCGGCGACGACGCTCACGACCTGACCGACCCGACCCTGGGCGACCCACTCGCGCACGAGGGCGATGTGGGGCAGGTGCCGGGTCCACATCGCCTCCATCGCGAAGACCCGGTGCGCGGCCGCCGCCGCGAAGATCCGGTCCACCTCGGCCAGGTTGCGGGCCAACGCCTTTTCGACGAGCACGTGCTTGCCGGCCTCGATCGCGAGCACGGCGTGTGCGAGATGGGCCGAGTGCGGCGACGCGACGTAGACCGCGTCGACCTCCGGGTCGGCCACGAGTCGGTCGTAGCCGGCATATGCCCGCGGTATGCCGTGCACCTGCGCGAAGGCGCGCGCCCGGTCCGCGTCGCGTGAGGCCGCAGCCACCACCCGCCCGGCGGTGTAGGAGTGCACGGCGTCGACGAACTTGTGGGCGATCCCCCCGGGGGCCAGCACACCCCAGCGCAGCGCGGGGGCGTCGGCCGGATCGGGGACGCCGGTCCGCGCGAGCAGTGCCTGCACGGACGCCGGGTCCAGGACGGCGGCGGCGTCAGTCATCCGTGGACTCCGCCTCGGTGAGGACGGCGTCGACGAAGGCGAGTGCGTCGCGCCGGCGCTGCCACGGCGAGCGATAAAGGGAGGGCCGGTCGGGCCGGTGGCGGACCCGCAGCGCCTCGGTGAGGATCCGCCGCCAACGCGGATGCATGGTGTCCAGCGCCCATTCGCCGCCGCCGCACTTGGAGGTCACCCGCCCCGTCTCGAGGGTGTAGCGGATCCGCGCGACGCCGAGCACGCCGGTCGCGGGCGCGAGCGGGCCGAGCGCTCCGAGCCCGGCGGCCGAGGCCGTCTTCGCCGTGCGCTGCCACCACGGGACCCACTGTCGGTCCAGGGTCTGCCGGCAACTCGCGCGGACGGCTTCGGGGCCGGGGACCGCCACCCGCCCTTCGAGCGAAGGTCCGGCCACGTGCAGCGCGTGCTCGGCGAGTTCATGCCACAACAGCGCCGGCGGAACCCAGCCCGGGCCCCGGAAGAGCCGACGATCGAGGGCGCGCAGCCCGAGGGTGACCCCCGGTGCCGGTGCGGCGGCGAGGTCGTCCCAGGTGAGGTACCAACCGTCGAACCGGGCTCGCGTGCGGTCCCAGGCGGGGTCGCGGCGGTCGGGCAGGGCGAGGCCTTCGTGGAGGTCGGCGAGGGCGCGCAATCCCTCGGCGTCGGGGCGCGCGCGCAGCACGGTGACGACGTCGACGTCACTGCGTCCGGGGTGCACGTCGCCGAGCGCGACCGAGCCCGTGAGATAGACCCCGTCGACCATCCCGGGGGCATGGCTGCGGACGCGCTGCAGGTAGCTGTCCACCGTCGCCGCGACGGCGGAGGACACGTTGGCGGGCAGGACGTCGACGCTCATCGTCCATGCACTGTATGCCGCGCGCCCGCCGGTTCGGTGGCGCCACACGGGGCCACCTCGCGGTCTGGCTCGGGGTTCGGGTCACGGGGCCCCGGGGGGGTCAGGTCCCGCGGCCGGTTGCTCAGTCGCCCGGTGCCTGGGACGCGGCCGGGTCGGCGATCACGCTGCGGACCGGCGTGGGGAGCATGACCGTGCGGCTCACCGTGCAGAGCTTCTCGTGCGAGAGCCGGACCAGGCGGGGCACGAGCGCGGTCGCGGCGCGGCCCCCCTCGTCGTCGGGGAAGACGAGCCGGAAGGTGACCTCGACGCCGGACAGGTGGTTGCCCAGTTCGTCGGAGACCTTGATCCCCTCGCAGTCGACGAGGAAGGACTCCGGCTCGGCCCGGCGCGAGGTCACCTCGTCGACGTCGACAGCCGTGCAGCCGGCGATCGCGGCCAGGAGCAGCTCGACCGGGGTGTAGTCGGCGTCCGCGCCCCGCCCGAGGGTGACGACGCCCCCGCGCGGGTTGGTCACGGCATACCGTCCGGCGGCGACCCGCTCGAGTCGCACGGCCCGTCGACCGAGCGGCCCCGGGGTCTCCGTGGTGTCCGTGGCATCTGCCGCGTCGGCGGGCGCGGGCGTGGGCGACGGCTCTGGCGGCTCGGACGGCTCCGGCGGCGGGGTCTGGGAGGTCACGAGGGTTCAGCCTGCCACGATCGGCGCGAGCGCATAGGGTGGCTGCATGAGCATGGACCCGACGGCCGACCGACCGAGCAGCTCCGACCCGACGGCGCCGACACCGCCGGCCGACCCGACCACTCCGATCCCGCCCGCGTCGGATTCGCCCTGGGGGGCGCAGCCCGGCGAATCCTCGGCCGTCCCGCCGCCGAGCTATCCGCCGGTCCCACCGGCTCCGGTCGCGCCGCCGGCCGCCGCTCCCTCCTATCCCCAACAGGCTTACCCGCCGCCGGCAGCCCAGCAGGGCTACCCGCAACAGGGCTACCCGCAGCAGGGTTACCCCCAGCAGGGCTACCCGCAGCAGCCGGCCGGCTACGGCAGCACGCCGGGCTATCCCCCGGCCCCCGCCTATGGTGGTGCCGCCTACGGGCTGGAACACCCCCGCGGGACGATGGTGCTGGTCCTGGGCATCCTGTCCATCGTCATCTGCCAGCTCCTCGGCCCGTTCGCGTGGTCGATGGGCCGGTCCGCGCTCAGGGAGATCGACGCGAGCGGCCAGCCCTACAGCAACCGCGGCCAGGTGCAGGCCGGAATGGTCTGCGGCATTGTCGGCACGGTCCTGCTCGTCCTCGCCGTGCTCTACGTCATCGCCATGATCGCCCTCGTCGGCATTGCGGGATCGTCCACCCGGATCTGACCGATTGCTGCCTGCGCGCTGGGTGCGGACATGGCCGCTGCCCGCGCGCAGGTTGCGGCGATGGGCCGGCAATCGGCCCTCGCATCGGCCCATGTCCGCACCCTCGCGGAGCGGGCACCGGGTCTTGCCCGACTGACGGGATGCGCCGGTTCGTCACGCGCTGAGGGGGTATGCCGCGCGGCATACCCCCTCAGCGCGTCACCGGCCGGTGCGCTACTGCCGGTAGGAGGAGAGGAAATTGCCGATCCGCTCGACCGCCTCCTCGAGGTCGGTGAGCATCGGCAGGGTGACGATCCGGAAGTGGTCGTGATGGGGCCAGTTGAAGCCCGACCCCTGCACGACGAGGATCTTCTCCTGGCGCACGAGGTCGAGGGCGAAGCGCTCGTCGTCGCGGATCTCGTGCACCTCTGGATCGAGCCGCGGGAACAGGTAGAGGGCGCCGCCGGGCTTCACGCAGGACACCCCGGGGATCTCGTTGAGCATCTCCCAGGCCCGGTTGCGCTGGGCGAGCAGGCGACCACCGGGCAGGACGAGTTCGTTGATCGACTGGTAGCCGCCGAGAGCGGTGGCGATGACGTGCTGGGCCGGGACGTTGGCGCACAGGCGCATGTTGGCCAGGATGTTGAGCCCCTCGATGAAGGGGCGGGCGTGGTGCTTGGGCCCGGACAACGCCATCCAGCCGGACCGGAAGCCGGCCACCCGATAGGCCTTGGACAGGCCGTTGAAGCTCAGGCAGAACAGGTCGGGGGCAAGTGAGGCGAGCGCGATGTGCCGGGCCTGCTCGTAGAGGATCTTGTCGTAGATCTCGTCGGCCATGAGGACCAGGCCGTGCTCGCGGGCGAGTTCGACGATCGACATGAGGGTCTGCGTGGAGTAGACCGCGCCGGTCGGATTGTTCGGGTTGATGACGACGATCGCCTTGGTCCGCGGCGTGATCTTGGCGGCGAGATCGGCGAGGTCGGGCTGCCAGCCAGCGGTCTCGTCGCAGAGGTAGTGCACCGGGGTGCCCCCGGCGAGCGCCGTCGCCGCGGTCCACAGCGGGTAGTCGGGCGCGGGGATGAGCACCTCGTCGCCGTTGTCGAGCATCGCCTGCATGGTCATGACGATGAGCTCGCTCACCCCGTTGCCCAGGTAGACGTCCTCGATGCCGACGCCCTCGACGCCTTTGAGGCGGTAGTACTGGGTGACCGCGCGCCGGGCCGAGACGATGCCCTTGCTGTCGCTGTAGCCCTGGGCCTGCGGCAGGGTCGCGATCATGTCGACGAGGATCTCGTCGGGTGCCTCGAAGCCGAACGGGGCCGGGTTGCCGATGTTGAGTTTGAGGATCCGGTGGCCCTCGTCCTCGAGCCGCTTGGCCTCGTCGAGCACCGGGCCGCGGATGTCGTAGCAGACGTCGGCAAGTTTGCGGCTCTGGGTCACCTCACGCATGGGTCAAGCCTCCCACGTCGGGTATGCCGCGCCGGTCGCCATTTCTCAACCCCCGGGATGGGGTGCCGCGGCGTTCACTCCCGGCTCCCCGGGAGACAATGGCTCTGTGCGCGTGACCATGCTCCTGTGCGACCACGCGGTCGTGGCCGAAGGCAAGCTCTACATCAACGGCGGCGGCTGGTCGGTGCGGCCGGCGGCCCCGATGCCGATGTTCCTCGCCCTCAAGTTCGACGTGCCGTGGGACCGCGCCGGGCGGCCCATCCACATCGAGCTGCACCTCGTCGACGAGGACGGGCATCCGGTGTTGCGCCGCCCACCGGCCGAGGGTGCGGGCACCGATACCACGCCGCGCCCGGTCGTCGTCGCTGCCCGACTCGAGGTCGGACGCCCCACCGGGCTCACCCCCGGCGCGCCGGTCGACGCGGCGGTGGCGATCGGCATACCCCCCTTCCCGCTGCCGCCGGCCCGGCGCTATTCCTGGCGACTGCTCGTCGACGGCGAGCAGCGCGAGGACTGGGTCGTCGGGTTCGCGACGCGGGCGGAGTGACCCGAGCCTGAGCGGTCGGGCAACTGCTCGAGTGGGGAGTTACCCGGGGATCCGAGACCCACGGGGGCCAGACCGGAGGGGTCGAAGCGCGAGCGCACCGACTCGCCCACCTGTGGATCGGGACCCTCGCAGCGGCCGGAGAGCGACCCGATCCCCTCGACGTCGACGAGGACCCGGGTGCCGTCGGGGGTCGGCACGAGGGCCCTGACCTGCCCCCGCAGCGGCCCGACCGATCCCACGAGCAGGGCGTGTGGCCGCACGGCCAGCTCGCGCACCTCATCCCCCGGGCGGGCGGGCAACGTCGCCGGGTCGACGCTCGCGAGCGCCGCCACGGCAGCCGGGCCCCGCAGAACCGTCTCGAAGCCGAGGAAGAGGGCCGCCTCCTCGTCGAGGGGGTGGCGCCACACGTCGGCGGTCACGCCCTGTTGCACGACCCGTCCCGCCCGCATGAGGGCGGTTCGGTCGGCGACCGCGAAGGCTTCCCCGTGGTCGTGGGTGACGAGCAGGGCGGTCGTCCCGGTCGCCACGAGCACGTCTCGCAGGTCGGCGGCGAGGCGTTCGCGCAGCGAGCGGTCGAGCGCGGACAGCGGCTCGTCGAGCAGCAGGAGTCGAGGCCCGGCCGCCAGCGCGCGGGCGAGGGCGACCCGCTGGCTCTCTCCACCGCTCAACGTCGCGGTCCGTCGGTCGGCATAGCCGCCGAGTCCGACGAGGTCGAGCAGCCGAGCAACCTCAGCCCGTGCCGCAGCTCCTCGGATACCTTGTCGCGCAAGGGGATAGCCGACGTTTCCGGCGATGTCGAGGTGGGGGAAGAGCTGGCCGTCCTGGAACATCATCGCGAAGCCGCGGCGATGGCTGGGCACGTCGGCGAGCGAGCGCCCGTCGAGCGAGATGGTCCCGGCGGACGGACGCTCGAGCCCTGCGACGGCCCGCAGGAGGGTGGACTTGCCGCACCCCGAGGGCCCGAGCACCGCGAGCACGGACCCCTCGGGGAGTTCCACCGAGACGTCGTCGACGGCGGTGGTCGACCCGAAGCGCACGGTGAGCCGGTCGATTCGCAGCATCAGAAGGCCCCCACCGAGCTCACCCGCAGTCGCTCGACGAGACCCATGACGACGACGGTCATGAGCGAGAGGACGACGGCCGCCGCGAGCGCCATCCCGAAGGTGTCCGCCCCCGGCCGGCCGAGCAGCCGGTAGACGACGACCGGCAGGGTGGGCTGGTCCGGCCGGACGAGGAAGCTCGTCGCGCCGAACTCCCCCAGCGAGACGGCGAGCGCGAGGCCGACGGCCGCGAGCAGAGGGCGCCACACGACCGGAAGGTCGACGGTGAGCCAGACCCGCACCGGGGTGGCACCGAGCGTGGCAGCGGCCTGGCGTTGGCGGTCGTCGACCGCACCGAGCACCGGAGTGAGCGTGCGCACGACGAGCGGCAGGGCGACCATCGCCTGGGCCAACGGCACGAGCACCGGTGAGGAGCGCAGGTCCAGCGGCGGCCGGTCGAGGGTGACGAGGAAGCCGAAACCGACGGTCACCGCGCTCACGCCGAGCGGCACCATGACGAGCGCGTCGAGCAGCCGGCGACGGCGCGCCTGCCCGGGCGTGTGCGCCGGCCGGCTGACGAGCACGGCCACGAGGAGCCCCAGCACGACCGCGACGAGGGCCGCGTCGACGGCGATCCGCCACGAGGTGATCACCGCCTCCCAGACCGTCACCGCGACGGTGTGGTGGCCGTCGAGCGCTCCGAGCGCCCGGTAGTTCTCCCACGTCCACTCCCCCGACCGGGTGAAGGAGCGGCCGACGAGGGCGAAGACCGGCAGCCCGACGAAGACGACCGCGACTGCGGTGACCAGGAGCGAACCAGTGGCGTATGCCGTGATCCGCCCCGGCGCGACCGCTCCACGCGCCGCCCGGGAGCCACCCGGCATACCGGCTCCTCGCCGGACCCGCGTGCGGTCGGCGACGACGAGCATTGCGGCCACCGCGGCGAACTGGAGCACCGAGAGCACGGCCGCCCCGCGCAGGTCGAGCATCGAGGTGGTGAGGACGTAGATCTCGGTCTCGACCGTGCCGTAGTCCAGGCCGCCGAGGACGAGCACCACCCCGAACGCGGTTGCGCAGAAGAGGAAGACGACCGAGGCCGCCGAGACGATCGCCGGGAGCAGGGCCGGCAGGGTGACCGTGCGGAAGACCGTCCACGGTCCGGCACCCAGGGCTGCGGCCGCCTCCTCCATCCGCCGGTCCAGGCCCTCCCACGCCCCGCCCACCGTCCGCACGACGACAGCGAGGTTGAAGAAGACGTATGCCGCGAGGATCGCCTGCCAGCTCCCGTCCAGCCCCAGCCCGCCGAGCAGGCCACCCGGTGCGAGCAGCGAGCGGAACATCACCCCGACGACGACCGTGGGCAGGACGAAGGGCATGACGACGAGCGCTCGCAGGATCCGGCGTCCGGGCAGCGCGAGCCGGTAGAGGGCGTGCGCGACCGGCACCCCGACCAGGACGGTGACCACGGTCGCGATCCCGGCCATCCCAAGGGTGAAGCCGACGATCCGCTGGGTGCGCGCCCGGCCGAGGACCTCGCCGAAGCCGGACAGATCGAGATGTCCGTCCGGCAGCAGTCCGCGGACGAGCATCCCGCCCACCGGGAGCGCGAAGAAGATCGCGAGGAAGGCCAGCGGCAGGGCGGCCGCGAGCGTCGTCGCGGCCGCCCTGCCCAGGCGTGCAGGCCTCACGGCAGGCGCCGAGCCGGCGCCGGAGCCCGCGACGGCCGCACGCCGGTGCTCACTTGCCGGTCACCTGCGCCCACTGCGCGAGCCAGGCCTCCCGGTGAGCGGCGATGTCCTCGGCGCTCACCACGAACGGGTGATCGGCCACCTTGGCCCAACTCGCCCACGCCGCCGGGAGCGTCGCCGCGGAGTCGACGGGGTACATGTACATCGCGTCGGGGATGGACTCCTGGACCGGGCGGCTCAGCAGGTAGGAGACCAGCGCCTTGGCCCCCTCGGGGTTCTTCGCGCCCGCCAGCACACCGGCATACTCCACCTGCCGGAAGCAGGTGCCCAGCAGCGCCGCGGTCGCCGGAGCCGTCCCGCCCTTGGGGATCGTGAACGGCGGCGAGGAGGCATAGGAAAGGACGATCGGACGGGCGCCCTTGCCCTCCCCCCCGGAGAAGTCGACCATGTACGCGTCGTTCCAGCCAGCCGTGATCTTGGCGCCGTTGGCCATCAGCTTGGTCCAGTAGTCCGGCCAGCCGTCGCCCTTGGCAGCGATCGTCGCGAGGAGGAAGGCGAGACCGGGGCTGGACGTCGCGGCGCCCGGAGTGACGAACAGGCCCTTGTATTCGGGCTTGAGCAGGTCGTCGAGGGTCGCCGGCACGGTGAGCGAGTGCGCGGAGAACCACGCGAGGTCGACGTTGACGCACACGTCGCCGTAGTCGATCGGCGTGAGCGCCGCGGCCCCGGCCCCGGTGAGGGCGTGCGCCGAGGCCCCGGCCGGCAGCGTCGGCGTGTAGTCGCCGAGGATGCCTGCCCCGAGCGCGCGGCCCGCGAAGGTGTTGTCGATGCCGAAGACGGCGTCGGCGATCGGCGAGGCCTTCGTGAGGACGAGCTTGTTCGTGAGCGCCCCGGCATCGCCGTTGCTGAGCACCTTGAGGGTGCATCCGGTCGCGGCCGTGAAGCCCTTGACGAGGTCGTCGGACAGCACGAACGAGTCGTGGGTGGCCAGCAGGACCTCGGTGTTCGCACCGCACCGGGGCGGTGCGGCGGTGGCGCTCGAACTGCCGGAGCCCGAGGTGCCGGTCGCCGAGGCCGACCCCGAGGTAGACGACACGGAGCCGAGCGAGCACGCGGACAGCGCCGTGACGAGCACGGCCGCGAGCGCGACGAAGCCGGCCCGGGCGGGCCGCAGGGCCCGGGTGCGACCGTGACCGTGGTTGGAGGCGCACCCGGGGTCGGGGCTGGGAGGTGCGAGGGACGGCATACGGATGACTCCTCCTTCTGCAGGAGGGGCCGTCGACCCATCGGAGGTCGACGGGTGAGACTCGACTCCCTATCGCCGGTATGACCCGGATCAGGTTCGAGGGTCTGCGGCGGACCGCACTCTCAGCGCTGGGGCGCTCCCCTGTCGTGGTGAGGGTGACTTTACCCGCTGGGCGTGCGAGAGTCGGCATAGCGCTGGCGACGGACGCCACCAGCGGACCGGGAGGTGCGGGGATGGGCTCGCTCGTGTGGAAGGTGCTCGGCACCGGGTCGGCGATGCTCGCGGCCGCCGTGGCTCAGCGGGTCGTGAGCACCGGGTGGCAGGTCGCCGCCGGCAAGCCGGCGCCGGACGATCCCAACCACCCCGACGACTCCTCGTGGCCGGAGGCCGTCCTGTTCGCCGCCCTCACCGGGCTGGCCGTCGGTGCGGCCCGCGTGGCCGCCACGCGCAAGGCGGCCCAGTACTACGCGAAGTCCACCGGGCACCTCCCCGCGGCGATGGCCAAGGACGAGGCCGCGGCCTGACCGCCCGAGCACACGCACCCCCGGTATGCCGCGCGGCATACCTCTGCGCGGCCCTCAGCCGGCGGCCGCCTCGCGGATGAGGTGGAATGCCTCGCGCAGCAGGGGCCCTACCGGGCCGAAGGAGTGCACGCCGTTGGTGACGATCGGCCGACCGCCGACCCACACCCCGAGGACGTCGGCCGCGGTCGCCGTGTAGACGATCTCGGCGGCCTTGCTCCCGGCCGTGCGCACGGAGTCCTGATCGACGGTGACGAAGTCGGCGAGCATCCCCGCAGCCAGCGACCCCCCGTCGTACCAGCCGAGGCTTTGGTAGCCGTTGATCGAGCCGACCCGGACGAGTTCCCCCGTGGGCACCTGACCACGCTCTCCGGTGCGCAGCCGCTCGTGCATCTCCAACTCGCGCAACTCGACGAACGGGTCGACGATCGCATGCTGGTCCGACCCGATCGCCACCGGCACCCCGGCGTCGATGAGCCGGTGCACCGGGGCCATCCCGTCGGCCATGTCCGCCTCCGAAGTCGGGCAGACGACGACCTGGCTCTGCGCCTCCGCGAGCAGGGCGATGTCGGAGTCACTCACGTGGGTGGCATGGACGGCAGTGCTCTCCGGGCCGAGCACCCCGACATCGGCGAGCAGCCGGGCCGGGCTGCAGCCGTAGTACATCTCGCAGGCGAGGTTCTCGGCCGGCTGCTCGGAGAGATAGACGTGCAGCGGTTGGTCGCCCACGAAGGCCACCGCCCGGCTCGTCTCCTCGCGAGGGACCGCCCGGATCGAGTGGATCGCCGCGCCCCGGCGCAGCACCTCCGTCTGGCCGATCCGCGACATCCGGTCGGCCCATTCCTCGACCGAGGCGTCGG
Source organism: Actinomycetes bacterium (assembly GCA_029552065.1). Classification (GTDB taxonomy): domain Bacteria; phylum Actinomycetota; class Actinomycetes; order Actinomycetales; family Dermatophilaceae; genus Phosphoribacter. Next base: position 51,412 of record JAKPEG010000227.1, on the reverse strand, counting down.
CGAACCGGGCCTGCGCCCCCTCGATCGGCAGATGCCCTTCGGAGGTGAGCCCGCCGCGCAGGTAGAGGGTGTCCAGCAGGGTGAGGCGCACGCCCACCTCGCCGGCCGCCTTGACGAGGGCGTCGCCCATCGCGTTGGGGTCGGCATAGCGTGTGCCACCGGGACCGTGGTGGAGGTAGTGGTATTCCCCGACCACCGTGAAACCGGCGAGGGCCATCTCCGCGAAGGTCGCCCGGGCGAGGGCGAGGTAGAGCTCGGGGTTGAGCCGGTCGGCCACCTCGTACATGAGCGTCCGCCACGTGAGGACGTTGTCGGCGCTGGACTGGGTGCGTCCCCGCAGGGACCGCTGGAAGACATGGCTGTGCGCGTTGGCGAGGCCGGGCAGGACGACGCCGCGCAACCGCTCGTCCTCGGGCTGACGCTGGGCGCGAGCCTCGACCGAGAGGAAGCGCCCGTCGGAGACGACCATCCGCACCGAACGGGCCAGACCCGTGGGCAGCCACGCGTGTTCGGCCCAGAACGACGTCACGTCACTCCCTGCACTCGGCGCCTGCTCGGCTGCGGGTTAGGCCTCGTTGCCATGTCCATCCTGACACCCCAACGTTCCACCGCGGGGGATTGTGCCCGATCACGGCCCCGGCCGCACCCGCGGGCGGCGACCTGCACACGGCATACAGTTGCCCGATGACCGGCCCGACAGGCGACGCGCCGACCGAGCCGCCGAGCGAAGGCGAGCAGCGCGCGCTCGCCGCGGTGCGGGCGAGCGGCATCCGGTATGCCGTCACCCGGCACGGCCGCGTGCGCTCGCTCGCCGAGGCCGCGGCGCTGCGCGGTGTCGCGCCCGGCGACATCGTCAAGACCCTCGTGGTGCGTCGCGCCGACGAGGACTTCCTGTTCGTGCTCGTGCCCGGGGACCGGGAGTTCTCCTGGCCGAAGCTGCGCGCGACCCTCGGGACCTCGCGACTGTCCATGCCCGACGCCGAGGGGGCGCGGGAGGCGACCGGCTACGAACGCGGGACGATCACGCCGTTCGGGGCGAGCACGGCCTGGCCGGTCCTCGCGGACCGCGGGGTCGCCGGGCGGACGGTCTCGCTTGGCGCCGGCGCGCACGGGGTGGCGATCACCGTGGACGGCGACGACCTCGTGCGGGTGCTCGGGGCCACGCTCCTCGACCTGTGCGACTGACCCAGGGACGTCGGCACGGGACCGGCCGAGGTATCTCCCGAAGGACGGGCGGCTCCTCGCCCACGACGGCTGCGGCCACGAGGGCCGCACCCCCCTGCTCAGGAGCGTGCCCGCCATGACCTCTCAGACCCTCGCCTCCGGACTCGCCGGCGCGATCGGCAGCGACTTCCGCCAGGCCGACAACCGCCTCGTCTTCGTCGAATTCGGCGGCCTCCTGTCCGAGCTGCGGCTCGCTCCGGGGGCCCGGGTCGTCTCGTCGGGGACCGCGACCCTGCGCGGGACCTGGCTGTTCGACTTCGACCGTGGCGTCGAGGTGGCCGTCGACGGCACCGGCGACGTGTGGTGGGAACAGCTGACCTCGGTCGCCCGGGCGATGGTCCCCATGGGTGGGGCCGGCCTGGTCAACCTCGGCGCGGTGAATTTCACCGCCCTCGGCTACACCCAGCTCGCCGCCCTCCCCTATGCCGCCACTCCGATCCCCGGCAGCGACGACAGCACCAACCAGCTCGTCGTGGGCGACGTCTTCGCCGTGCGCACGAATGCCGGCCGGCTGGCCAAGGTCAAGGTACTGGCCTACGGCTACAACCTGCAGATCCGGTGGGTCACCTATGCGCCGACCTCGGGCTACCGGCAACTCGGCAGCGGCTACGGCAACCTCGAGGCGGTCGCGGTCTTCGCCGACGAGCAGCACGCGTTGGTGAGCGAGCGCAGCGGACGGATCCTGCAGGTCGACCTCGCCAGCGCCGACGCCTCCGCGCCGACGACGGGCGTGCTCGTCTCGGGGCTCGTCGCGCCGCACCAGATCGCCCTCGACGAGCCGGCCCACCTCGCCTACGTCGTCGAATACGACCCGGCCGGCGGCCGGCTCCTGCGGATCGACCTCACGAGCAACGCCTGGTCGATCGTCGCCACCGGCCTGCTCGGTGCCGTCGGGCTCGCGCTCGATGCGGCCAGTGGCACGGCATACGTCACCGAGCAGACGCGCGGCGGTGGGCAGCTCACCCGAGTGCGGCTGTCCGACGGGCGGCAGGACCCGGTGGCGAGCGGGCTCGGCGCGCCGTTCATGCTCACCTGGGCCGACGACGCGCACAGCGCCCTCTACACGACCCAGCGCGACCCGCAGAACGACGTCGCCCTCGTCGTGATCGCCACCGGCGAAGTGCGCACCGTGGTCACCGACGTGCCCGTGCGACCCTCGAGCGTCGCCCTGGCCACCCCCTCGTCGCTGCTCGTCTGCTCGAACACCGAGATCTCCCGGGTCGAGCTCAGCCCGTATGCCGCCTCGGGTCCGGTGCTGCTCGGCATCGGCCACATCCCGGCCGACAAGGTGAGCGGCGGGCTGGCGACGACCGACCCGGGATACTTCTTCCCGGTGACCAACGCGCCCTTCGGCGGCACCCTGCCGGTCATGGTCAACCACCTCGGCGCCCGCAGCGTGGGCGCCCGCTACTACACCGTCGAGGTCGACGGGCTGCCGGTCATCACCCCGTTCGCCGACTACAAGTGGGTGGCCGGGAGCTTCACCCTCACGACGACGACGCCCGTGGCGACGCGGTTCTTCCCGGTCCGCTCGGCCGCCGACCTCTGGTACACCGCCTCGCTCGGCTACTTCGCCGCGACCGGCGACCTGCCCGACGGGCTGCACCGGATCACCATCCGACTCTTCGCGTCGGCCTCGGCGGCCAGCGAGATCGGCTCGGGCACCGACGCCGGCCGGTTCGTCGACGTGCTCGTGCACAACCGTCCGCCGCGGGCGATCATCGAGCACATCCACAAGGACGGCATCGAGGTCGGCCCGTGCGCGCTCGTGCACACGAGCGGGGCCGGCACCGGCGGCTTCACCTTCACCGTGACCGCGGACAGCCCGGACGGCTATCTGTCGAGCTGGGCGCTGTGGTCGCAGTGGGGCGCCAACGCCTCGGCGATGATCGCCTCCGACGGGTATGCCGCCCATGCTCCAGGCCCGTGGGTCGGCGTCACGTCCGTGACCGTGCCCCCGGGCGGCTGGGATGCCGCCGTCCCCGGCGACCCCAGCTCGGTCAACTGCGCCCACGGCTTCACCCTCGAAGCCTGGGACCGGACGACGAACGGCTGGTCGGCGCTCTACCGGTCGAGCATGTCGGTCTTCCTCACCATCCTGCCCTGACCTGCCCTGACCTGACCTCCCCAGAGCCGACGACCGGGCCACTCTCCGGGCCCGGTCGCCGGCGGCTCGGATTCCCGGGTGAGGGTCGGGGGGCGGCTGCCCAGCTCAATAGGCGGTGACGCCGGGGTCCGCGGCCGGCGGTTCGGTGAGCTTGGGGATCCGGGTGAGCCACCAGGCGAGAACGAGCGCGATCGTGACGAGCACGCCTGCGACGGCGACGAGTTCGGGCCAGCCGCCATTGCCCCAGGCCCGCCCACCGAACCAGCCGAAGAGCGAGGAGCCGAGGTAGTAGGCCACGAGGTAGAAGGCGGTCGCCTGTCCGATCCCCCCACCGCCGAGCTGCGCCCGGGCGGCGACCCAGCCCGACGCGAGCCCGTGGACGCCGAAGAAGCACCCGGCGAACATCGTGAGCCCGAGCAGGAGCACCCAGAGAGGGGTGGCGAGGGTGAGCAGCAGGCCGGCGAGCATGGCCGCGACCGCGACCGGCAGCACCGCCCGGCGGCCGAGCCGATCGGCCAGCCGACCGGCATACGCGGCGACGGCGGAGCCGGGCGCATAGGCGAGGTAGACAAGCGAGGAGACGGCGACCCCGAGGGAATAGGGGGCCTCGCGCAACCGGAAGCCGATCGTGTTGAAGGTCGCGATGAAGGCGCCCATCGACACCGCGCCGATGCCGTAGAGCGCGACGAGTGCCGGGTCGGTGAGCAACCGCCGCAGCGTCCGGTGGCCACCGCCAGCCTCGCGCGGTGCGGGCCGGAAGCCCTGCGAGGCGGGCAGGATGAGCCGCACGACGATCGCGCACCCGAGCCCGACGAGTCCGACGGCGGCCAGCGCCCACCGCCAGCCCGCCCACGGCTCAACCCCCCCGACGACGAACCGTCCGAGCATCCCGCCGATCGCGGTGCCGCCGATGTAGGCCCCGGTGGCCTGCCCGTGCGCCTCGGGGGCGATCTCCTCACGAAGGTAGGCCATGGCAACGGCAGCCATCCCCGGCAGTGCGACTCCCTGGGCGGCCCGGATGGCCAGCAGCGCCGGCCAGCTCGGCGCGAGGGCAAGGCACAACCCGAGGATGCTCGTCGCGAAGACCGAGGCGATGATCACCGGCGTGCGCCCCACCCGTTCGGTGAGCGGGCCGACGCCGAGCAGAGCGGCGGCCATGACGAGCGTCGTCACCGAGATCGACAGCGCCGCCTGGCCGGCCGGCACGTCGAACGCCTCGGCGAGCTCCGGCAGCAGCGCCTGCGGTGCGTAGAGCAGCGCGAAGGTCGTCACCCCGGCGAGCGAGAGGGAGAGGGTCACCCGCCGGTATGCCGCCTCGCCGGGCAGGTAGCCGCTCACGGGCCTAGCGTGGCAGGCGCGCGCACGGCTGGCACGGATCCGACCGACTGGCGGGCGGTTGGGACGCTCGCCACGCCGCGGGTAGCCCGCCCGAGGGGACCACGCGGCATACGCTCGGGTCATGCAGGCGGTCACCGTTCCCACGCCCGGAGGGCCGCAGGCCCTCGTCCTCGCCGAGGTACCCGACCCGGTGCCCGGGCCCGGTGAGGTGCTCGTCGATGTCGTCGCGGCCGGGGTGAATCGGGCGGATCTCCTTCAGCGGCAAGGCTTCTACCCGCCACCGCCCGGAGCCTCGCTCTATCTGGGGCTCGAGTGCAGCGGGCGCATCGCCGCACTCGGTGAGGGGGTGAGCGGGTGGACGGTCGGCGACGAGGTGTGCGCGCTGCTGTCCGGCGGAGGGTATGCCGCCCGGGTCGCCGTCCCGGCCGGCCAGCTGCTCCCGGTGCCCGAGGGGGTCTCGCTCGTCGACGCCGCCGCGCTGCCCGAGGTGGCGTGCACGGTCTTCGCCAACGTCTTCATGACAGCGGGGCTGCAGCCGGACCAGACCCTGCTCGTCCACGGCGGCTCGTCGGGGATCGGGACGATGGCCATCCAGCTCGCGCGCGCGATCGGTGCGCGGGTGGCCGTCACCGCCGGCTCGCCCGAGAAACTCGCGGCCTGCCGCGAGCTCGGGGCCTCGATCCTCGTCGACTACCGGGAGCAGGACTTCGTCGAGGTCGTCCGGGCGGCCACCTCGGGCGACGCGACCGGGCCGAACGGACCCGGGGCCGACGTCGTCCTGGACAACATGGGCGCCTCCTATCTCGCCCGCAACGTCGACGTCTTGGCCGTCAACGGGCGGCTCGTCGTCATCGGGATGCAGGGTGGCGCACGGGGCGAGCTCGACCTGGGCCGGCTCCTGGGCAAGCGGGCCTCGATCGTCGCGACCTCGCTGCGTGCCCGGCCGACCCCGGAGAAGGCGGCCATCGTCGCCGCGGTCCGCGCACACGTGTGGCCACTCGTGGAAGCGGGCGAGGTCCGCCCGATCATCCACGCGCGGTTCCCGCTCGCGCAGGCGGCCGAGGCCCACCGGGTGCTCGCCTCCTCGACCCACATCGGCAAGGTCCTGCTCACCGTCTGAGCCCGCTCCGCTCGCCGACCGACGAACCTTCTTGCGCCGGGGACATACTCAGTATACGGTCTCTGAACAGCAGTAATACCCGGTATACATCATCCGCGTCCGGTTCCCAGGAGCGTCGTGTCGGTTCGCCAGAGCGTGCTCGCCCTGCTCGCGCAGGGCCCGCGCTACGGCGCCCTGCTCAAGAACGAGTTCGAGCAGCGCACCGGTGGGACCTGGCCGCTCAACGTCGGGCAGGTCTACACCACCCTCGCCCGGCTCGAACGCGACGGCCTCGTCGTCGCCGCGGGACACGCGGACGACGAGGGCCGGATCGCCTACCGGCTCACCGAGGCCGGTCGCGCCGCCGCGGGCGACTGGTGGACCACCCCCGTGGAGCGCACCGAGGCGGCCCGCGACGAACTCGTCATCAAGCTCGCCCTCGCCGTCACCACCCCGGGCGTCGACGCCCATGCCGTGCTGCGCGCCCAGCGGACGGCCACCATGCGCCATCTGCAAGCGCTCACCCGGCTCAAGCTCCGCACCGCCCGCGATCCGAAGTCCGATCCGAGCGCCGGCCCGGCCGACCCGGCCGATCCGAAGCGGATCGTCCTTGAGCACCAGTTGTTCACCGTCGAGGCCGAGCTGCGCTGGCTCGACCACGTCGAGGCCACCCTCGCCGCCCGCTCCCACGGGCGCCTAACCGCCGGGACCACCCGGCATACCACCACGACAGGGGAGTCGTCATGAGCGATGTCATCCTGCGCGTCACCGACGTGCACCGGGTCCACGGCAGCGGCGCGACCGCGGTGCACGCCCTCGCCGGGGTGAGCCTCGAGGTGCGCTCCGGCGAGCTCGTCGCGGTGATGGGCCCGTCCGGCAGCGGCAAGTCGACCCTGCTCAACCTCGCCGGGGCACTCGACCTGCCGACCGCCGGCACGGTCGAGATCGACGGCGCCGTGACGACCGCGCTGCGCCCGGCCGACCTGGCCCGGCTGCGCCGACGCAAGGTCGGGGTGGTCTTCCAGGATCTCAATCTCATCCCGTCGCTCACCGCGGCCGAGAACATCGGCCTGCCGCTCGAACTCGACGGCCGCCGGGTGAGCGAAGCCCGCCGGGCCGCGGTCGGCGCGCTGCACGAGCTCGGCCTCGACGCGCTGGCCGACCGCTATCCCGACCAGATGTCCGGCGGCCAGCAGCAGCGGGTCGCCATCGCCCGCGCGCTCGTCGGCGATCGCCGCCTCGTCCTGGCCGACGAGCCGACCGGCGCGCTCGACTCGCTCACCGGCGAGGGGGTGCTCACCGTGCTGCGCCAGCGCTGCGACGCCGGCGCGGCCGGCCTGCTCGTCACCCACGAGGCGCGATTCGCCGGGTGGGCCGACCGGGTGGTCTACCTGCACGACGGCCGGATCGCCGACGAGGCCACCGCCACCGGGGTCGCCGTCCCGCCCGCTGCCGGCGCACCGGCCGGCGTGCCTGCGGGTGGCCCCGAGCAGGCCCAGCGATGACGACGCTCACCCGGCCCACGGCATACCCCGCCGGTATGCCGTCAAACACCGGCGGCGAGTGGCGCGCCGGATGGCGGGTCGCCCTGCGGCTGGCCCGGCGCGACGTGCGTCGCCACCTCGGGCGCAGTGCCCTCATCGTCCTCATGGTCGCCGTGCCCGTGCTGCTCCTCGTAGGCGGCAACCTCTGGTGGTCCACCCAGGACCTCTCCGCCGTCGAACGACTGCCCTACCAACTCGGGCAGACCCAGGCGTCGGTCGTCTATCAGGGCAGCAAGTTCGTCCCCCTCCCGGACAACGGGGGGAGCACCGGCGTCATCGGTGTCGACGGCGCTCCCACGCCCATCCCCGGGTGGAGCGACACCGACCCGACCGCCCAGGTCGCCGCGCTCGAGCGCCTGCTCGGCGGCCGGCTCTACCCCGTGATCGACGGGATGTCGCGGGCCACCGTCGGCACGCGTGGAGCGGATGCCGGCGTGCTCGGCATCGACGCCGCCGCGAATCCCTCCGCCGAGGGGATGGTCCACCTCGTCTCGGGCCGCTGGCCCACCACCGACAGCGAAGCCGCGGTGACCCCGGCCGGTCTGGCCAAGGGCCTGCCCGGCTCGGGTGCACTCACCCTCACCGCCCCCGGCGGGACCGAGCGCGAGGTGAGTGTCGTCGGCGTCGCCGAGGCCTACCTCGCCGACTACGGGGTCCGGCCGGCCGACCTTGTCGTCCGGCCGGGCGTCCTCGGTGCCGGGGGCGAGGGCCTCAGCCCGACGGCATACCTGCTCGAACGCGACACTCCGGTGAGCTGGGACGAGGTCCGCCGCCTCGCGGACTACGGCGTCTCGGTGACCAGCCGGGCCGTCGTGCTCGACCCGCCCGACCCGAGCTCCCTCGACCTGCCTCCCTACGTGGCGGACCAGAGTGCCGCGCAACGCTTCGGTCAGGCGATCGTCGCCGCCGTTGCGTCCATCGGGCTGTTGCTCGAGACCACCCTGCTCGTCGGGCCGGCCTTCGCCGTGAGCGCCGCCCGCGCCCGTCGAACCCTCGCCCTCGCCGCGAGCAACGGCGCCACCGCCGGACAGCTGCGGCGCACCGTCCTGGCCCAGGCGCTCGTGCTCGGGGCGCTCTCGGCGCTGGTCGGCGCAGCGGTGGGGCTGCTCGGCGCTCTCGCGTTGATCGCCTGGCTGCGGGCCAACCGGCCGGACCAGATGCTCGGGCCGCTCGACGTCCCCGCGCTGCCGATCGCCATCGTCGTCGTCTGCGCGATCCTCGCCTCCGTCGTCGCCGCGCTCATCCCCGCGCGCGGGCTGGGTCGGCTCGACATCGTCGGGGTGCTGCGCGGGCAGAGCGTGTCGCCCCGGGCCCGCGTGCGCCTGCCCGTGGCCGGGCTCGTGCTCGCAGGGGCGGGGGCCGTCGGTGTGCTCTCGATCGCGGCGATGACTCCCAGCACGGAGCAGCCCCTGCTCGTCGTATTGCTCCCCCTCGCGCTCATGCTCTCCGCGGTTGCTCTCGTCGTCGGCGCGCTCATGCTCGTCCCGATCATCCTCGTCGGGGCCGCCCGGCTGGGCCGCAGCGCGCCGGTGGCCCTGCGAATGGCCCTGCGCGACGCGGCCCGACAGCGCGGCCGGGCCACCTCGACCGTCGCGGCGATCCTCGCAGGAACTTCGGTGCTCGCGACCGTGCTCATCGTCCTGGCGACAACGGTGAGCGTCGGCGCGGCCACCTACATCCCGCGCCTGCCCGACGGCCAGGCCGCGCTGTACCCCTCGACCCTCGACGGCTCCGCGCAGTCCCTCACGACGACGACCCGCAAGGCGACCCAGGCGGTCAACGCCGCGGCTCCGGGGCTGCGCGTCCTGCCGCTCTCGGTCGTCCGGAGCACCGACTGGGGCAAGCCCGCACCGGGCCAGACGACCGTCCCGATCGTCACCGCCCTGCGCAAGGGGTGCACGCCCGAGCAGGCCATGCGCGATCCCTTGGACCCGCGGCAGTCCGCCTCGTCGGACACGATCGGTCGCTGCGCGTCGATCACGAGCGTGCCGATGGAGGGCTCGCGCTCCGAGATCCTCGCCGCGGACCTCGAGGCACTCGTCACGCTCTTCGAGCTCACCGACGCCGAGCGGGCCGTGTTGGCCGGCGGTGGCATTCTCGTCGACGGCGACCCTGCCCCCACCCCTGACTGCACCAGAGTCAGCCAGGAGAACGGCGGCGAGGGCTGGTCCTGCAACGGGATGGTCACGGCGCAGGTCGACATCGTCGACGGGCGGGTCACCTTCGCTCGCGGCACCCTCGACATCGAGACGGGTGTCACGACGACGGCCGGGACATTCACGCTGGCCGCGGCCCCGATCCCCGACTCCCGGCTCAACCGCGCCGCGCAGACTTGGGGCGGCGGCCAGTTCGGAGGCATGCTCACGACGACGACGGCGCAGGCGCTCGGCCTGCCCGCACTGATCGAGTCGCTCTCGATCAGCGACCCGCGCGGCCCGCTCACCGCAGCCGACGAGCGGGCCATCCGCGACGCCGTCGACGAGGGGTCGCTCGGCTACCTCTACGTCGAGCGTGGCTTCGAGGCCCTGCCCTGGTGGGTGGTGGCCATCGGCATCGGCGTGGTCGGACTGCTCATCCTCGTGGCCACCCTCGTCTCCACGGCCCTGTCGACCGCCGAGACCCAGCCGATGATGGGGACCTTCGCCGCCGTCGGAGCCACCCGAGGGACCCGTCGCAACCTCGCCGCGGCGCAGGCTTGGTCGATCGGCCTCATCGGCGCGTTGCTCGGCACCGCGGTCGGCATCGTCCCCGGGATCGCGATCGGCCGGCTCGTCACCACCGTCGCCGGCTACTCCGCGACGTTGTCCGGCGCCGGGTCGGGCCAGGCGCCCGAGGTCCTCCCGGTCACCATCCCCTGGTTGCAGTTGGCCATCCCGATCGTGCTCGTGCCAGCCGTGGCCGCGCTCATCGCCTGGCTCGCCATCCGCCGGTCGCCGACGGTCACCCGCCGCCTCACCTGACCGCGCGTCGCCGGCGCGTGCCCGGGGGAACCGACGCGACCGTGCGCACGGCATACACCGGGGGTATGCCGTGCGCACGGGTCGGCGCGGCGCCGGGACTGGGGCAAGATGGAGGGCATGACCGAGGAGCAGCGTCCCGCAACCGCGACGGCCGACGAGTCGGGCCGGGTCGTCGTCATCACCCCCGACGGCATGGGCGTGGCCGGCCCGGAGCGCGCGCCCGGCGAGGAGCCGCACGAAGAGACGAGCCCGGCCGACCTCGTGGAACAGCCCGCAAAGGTCATGCGGATCGGCTCGATGATCAAGAACCTCCTCGACGAGGTCCGCAACTCCCCGCTCGACGAAGCGGGCCGGCGGCGGCTCGCCGAGATCCACCGCCGCTCGATCAACGAGCTCAAGGACGGCCTCGCGCCCGAGTTGGTCGCCGAGCTCGACCGGATCGCGCTCCCCTTCGGGGAGGGGGCGCCGAGCGATGCCGAGCTGCGGATCGCCCAGGCCCAGCTCGTTGGGTGGCTCGAAGGACTCTTCCACGGCATCCAGACCGCGCTCGTCGCCCAACAGATGGCCGCCCAGCAGCAACTCGCCGGGATGCGGCGGGCGCTCCCCCCAGGTCACCCCGACGCCGTGCAAGGACCCGGTATGCCGGGTGTCGCCCTCCCCGGTCAAGGTCGCCCGGACGGTGCCCAGGGCCAGAGCGGCCCGACCGGCCAATACCTCTGAGGACGGCCCCCTTCGCGAGGGTGGGGTAACGCCACCTGCCGTCCCGCGGTGCCTCCCCCCCCGCGCTCCGCTCCGCCCCGCTCCGCTCCGCCTCCCCTTCGCAAGGGATGGGTTGTTGTCGTCAAACGCGAGGATGGCGACAACAACCCATCCCTCGCGGATGTGTCCGGGGGGATCAGTTCGCCCTGGCGCGCACCCAGGCGAAGAACGGCGCCTGGCGCCCCTGATCCTCGACGGTGAGGCCGGCTCCCGTGCACAGAGCCAGCAACTCCGGGATGGGGTCGTTGCCGGCCATCTCCGGGCCGGTGAGGGCAGCGACGATCCGCCTGGCGACGGGGCCGCGGGGCGCCTGGAAGTCCGCGAGCAAGAGCCGTCCGCCCGGACGCAGGACCCGGACGATCTCGGCGAGCGCCACCACCCGGGCGTCGGGGGCGATGTGGTGGACGACAAGCGCCGAGGCCACGAGGTCGACGCTCCCGTCGGCGACCGGCAGCGATTCCGCGGGGGCAACGGCATACCTGACGTGCGCCGGTGCGCGCTCGGTGGCGAAGGCGACCATCTCCGGGGACGGGTCGATCCCCAGCACCCGGCCGGTGGCGCCCACCTGGGCGGCGAGCGCGGTGGTGAACGCCCCGGTGCCGCAGCCGATGTCAAGGACGCTGTCCCCCGGCCGCGCCCCGGCCGCGGTCGCGAGCGCCGCGTAGACGCGATCCCGGCGGCCGGCCAGCAGGAGCCGGGTCATCCGGTCGTAGCGGCCGGCCCCGGTCATCACCCCGCGCCCGTGGCCGCCGCCGGGGTCCGCATTGCCATGGCCGCCACCGTGGCCCGCCTGGCCGTGGCCGTGGCCGGCATGGCCGTGGGTCGCATCGGGTTGCTCCCCATGCGCGGTATGCCGATGCCCGAACAGATGCTCACCCAGTCCCATCGTCCCCACTCCTCGCGCCTCGTGACCGCCACCGGTGCGCGCCCTGCCTGCCTGTGGCGCCCCGCCCGCCCCAGTGTTCTAGTATTTGCGTATGCATGCAAGTAGGCAAGGGGAGGTCGAGGGGCGCGTGGACGACGACGTCGTCACCCTCGCCGTCGAGGTGCTGCGGATCCTCGCCGACGCCACCCGGCTGCGGATCGCCGTCCAGTTGCTCGACGGCGAGTTGTCCGTCACGGAGCTCGCCGAGGCTGTCGACCGGCCGGTGCCGGGGGTCTCCCAGCACCTCGCGAAGATGCGCCTCGCCCGACTCGTCGCGACCCGACGAGAGGGGACGACCGTGCGGTACCGGATCGACGACGAGCACATCCGTCAGCTCGTCCTCGACACGACACGGCACGTCGAGCACCTGTTGTCCGATCGGCCGGCCCACCACGAGCATGGGCCCGTCCGGTGACCGCCCACCCGCACGAGCACGGCCCCGCCGCGACCCACGGGTCGCCCGGGCACGCCCACCCGCACGAGCACGGGCACTCCCACGATCACGCCCAGTTCCTCGACGACATCGCGGCCACGACGGCGGCCGGCATCCGCGCGACGGTCATCGGGCTCATGGGGCTGCTGGCCACCGCACTCGTCCAGCTCGCCCTCGTCGCAGTGACCGGTTCGGTCGCGCTGCTGTCCGACACCGTGCACAACCTCGGCGACTGCCTCACGGCCGTCCCCATCTGGGTGGCCTTCCACCTCGCGCGCCGCCCGCCGAGCCGTCGCTTCACCTATGGCCTCGGCCGGTTCGAGGACGTGGCCGGGCTCGCCGTCGTGGCCGCGATCGGCGCCTCCGGCGTGTATGCCGCGTGGGTCTCCGTCGACCGCCTCCTGCACCCGGCACCGACCCAGCGACCGTGGATCGTCGTCGGGGCCGGGCTTGTCGGCGTGGTGGGCAACGAAGTGGTGGCCCGTTACCGCATCCGTGCCGGGCGCCGGATCGGCTCGCTTGCGCTCGTCGCCGACGGCGAGCACGCCCGTGCCGACGGCCTGTCCTCTCTCGCGGTCGTCGCCTCCGGGCTCGCCACCGTCGTCGGGTGGTCGTGGGCCGACCCGATCGTCGGGCTCGTCATCGCCGCGCTCATCACCCGGCTCTTCTTCCACACCGCCGGTCCGTTGCTGGGCCGGCTCCTCGACGCGGTCGACCCGGAGCTCGTCGACCGGGTCGAGGCGGCGGCCGCGGCGACCCCCGGCGTGCTCGCCGTCGCCGACGTTCGCGTGCGCTGGCTCGGACACCGCGCGAGAGCGGAGGTCACCGTCACGCTCGACCCCGCCCTCGCCCTGGGCGCGACCCACACGCTCACCCACGCGGTCGAGACGGCCGTCCGCAGGGCGGCGCCCGAGGTCAAGGCGGTCCAGGTCCACCCCCGGCCGGCGTCGACCGGCGGCCCCGTGGCCTAGCCCGGCCTAGCCCTGAGCGGCCGCTGACCGACCGGCCACGCGGCCGGAGAACAGGCAGCCACCGAGGAAGGTCCCCTCGAGCGCCCGGTAGCCGTGCATCCCGCCGCCGCCGAAGCCCGCGACCTCGCCCGCGGCATACAGACCGGGCAGCGGCGAACCGTCCGGTCGCAACACACGGCCCGACAGGTCGGTGTGCAGCCCGCCGAGGGTCTTGCGGGTGAGCACCGACAACCGGACGGCGACGAGCGGTCCGGCGTCGGGGTCGAGGATCCGGTGCGGCGCGACCGTGCGGATGTAGCGGTCGCCGCGGAAGGCTCGCGAGGCGCGGATCGCCATCACCTGGAAGTCCTTGCCGAAGTCGTTGGCGACCTGCCGGTCACGCTCGACGAGCACTTGTTCGACGGCCGCCGGATCGAGCGGCGCCTGCGGGGTGAGGGCGTTCATCTTCGCGACGAGCTCGGGCAGGGTGGGTGCCTGCAGCCAGTCCGTGCCGTGGTCGAGGAAGGCCTGCACCGACGGCGGCACGCCACCACGCGCGCGGCCGATGACGTCGCGGACCGACTTGTTCGTGAGGTCGAGGTTCTGCTCCGAGCCGGAGAGGGTGAACTCCTTCTCGACGATCCGCCGGTTGAGGACGAACCACGAATGCTCGTGGCCGCCGGCCCGCAGCCGCGCGAGGGTGCCGAGGGTGTCGAAGCCCGGGAAGAGCGGCGGGGGCAGCCGCTCGCCGGTGGCGTCGAGCCAGATCGGAGAGGGGCCCGACAGGATCCGGATGGCGTGCCCGGGCCACACCGGATCCCAGTTGCGCACCCCCTCGACGTAGTGCCACATCCGGTCCCGGTTGATCACCGACCCGCCCGCGCGCGTCGTCACCGCGAGCATCCGCCCGTCGACATAGGCCGGCACCCCGGTAAGCATCGTCTCCGGCGGTGTCCCGAGCCGCGACGGCCAATTCGCTCGCACGAGATCGTGATTGGCCCCGATTCCCCCGCTTGCGACGATGACCGCCTCGGCGGAGAGTTCGAACTCGCCGACCGGCTCGCGACTGGTCGCCACCCCGCGCGGCAGCCGGGTCGGTGCCAGACGCGTGCCCCGTATGCCGGTCACCGCACCGCCGGTCCGCACGAGGTCGTCGATGCGGTGACGGAAGGCGTAACGCAGCCGGCCGGCGATCTCGGCCTCCTTCGCGGCCCGGACGAACGGCTCGCACACGCCCGGGCCGGTCCCCCAGGTGACGTGGAAGCGCGGGACCGAGTTGCCATGCCCACCGGCCCGGCCGTCACCCCGCTCGGCCCAGCCGACGACGGGGAAGAAGCGCACCCCCCGCTCCGCGAGCCAGGCCCGCTTCTCACCGGCGGCGAACTCGACATAGGCACGCGCCCACTGCCGGGGCAGGTCGTCCTCGGGCCGGTCGAAGCCGGCGGTCCCCAGCCAGTCGGACCAGGCGAGGTCGAGCGAGTCGGAAATCCCCATCCGCCGCTGCTCCGGGCTGTCGACGAGGAAGAGCCCACCGAGGGACCAGTAGGCCTGACCGCCGAGGTTCTCTCGCGACTCCTGGTCGACGACGACCACCCGTTTGCCCGCGGCGACCGCCTCCGTGGCCGCGACCAGGCCCGCCAGGCCGTGGCCGATGACGATGACGTCCGTGTCCGGCATGGGCCGATCGTACGCACGCGGACGGAGTGTCTACGGTAGGAGAGTGAGCACGAGTCCGCAGGCATCCGGCATACCCCCCGCCTCCGTCCCGTCCACCGTCGAGGTCGCGCTGCCGGCCGTGCGGGGCTGGACCGCGATCACCGCGCTCCTCGCGCCCGTGAGCCTGGTCGCCGGCTATGCGTATGCCGCGTCGGCCACCCCCGGCTTCGCCCCGCTGAGCCAACCGCTCAGCGACCTCGGAGCCGCTTCGGCCACCACCCGGTGGGTGATAACCGCGTGCCTCGCGGTGAGTGGACTGGCGCTGCTCGGCACGGCGGTGGGCCTGCGCACGGCCGACTCCGCCGGTCGTTGGCTGCTCGGCACCGGCGGCGTGTTGCTCGCCCTTCTCGGTCTGCAGCCCAATCACGTTCCCGGGAAGTTCACCCTCCTGCACACCCTGGGTTCGGAGTTCACCTTCGTCCTGCTCGCCCTGTGGCCGGCGATGAGCGCCCGGATGGGTCCGCGGGTGCCGTGGCCGTTGCGCCGACTCGTCGGGGTGGGGGTCTCGGTGCTCACTTTCCTCCTGCTCCAGCTCACCCTTTGGGGACTCATCCTGCGCGCCGACACCGACGGCATCCGCGAGACGATCCTCTACCTCGTGGTCGCGCTGTGGCCCCTCGTCGTCGTGGCCTGGCTCATGGTGCGTGGGCCGGGGGCGGCATACCGGACCGGCGCGAGGCCTGTCGCTCCCGAAACCGAGGGATCCGCCGGGGCCGGCGGCGATCAGCAGCGCCGGAAGTAGAGCCCGCCGGGGCCGGTCGGCCCGAGCAGTTCCGGCACCGTCACCGGGGTGAGACCCTGTGCCCGGAGCGCGGCGACGGGCCGGCGCGAGCACGGCGAGGGCGAGGGCGAGCACAACGAGGAGCCCGCGGGGACAGTCGACCGACCGCGTCCAGCGCCACGCGCGTCGGGGGAACATCTGCCTGCCTCGCAAGGGGTCGAGCCGTACTGGTCGCAGGATAGAGAGCTACCGGCCGGGCCGCAGCGCGGCGCGCGGTGAGGCGCGCGGTGAGGCGCGCGGTGAGGACGCCCGAGCCGCGAGCCGCGACCGGTCCCGGTGTCCGACTCACCGGCTGGGATCACCCGAACGCCGCGAGCCGATCCATCGCTGTGGCCACGTCCTGTGTCGTCCCGGCGAAGCACAGCCGCATGAAGGCGCGCCCGTCGAGCGTGGGATCGCCGCCGGGCACCGCCGGGGCGAAGTCGACACCCGGCGTGACCGCGACACCGGTCGCGTCGAGCACCTCACGGCACCACCGGGTCGAGTCGTCGGTGAGGTGGGAGACGTCGCAGTAGAGGTAGAACGCTCCGTCCGGCGGCGCCATCCGGGCCACGCCGATCTCCGGCAACCGCTCGAGCAGGAGGTCACGGTTGACGGCATAGCGCTCGACGTGGGCCTCGAGCTCGGGGCGGGCCGCCGGCGAGAGCGCCGCGATCCCGGCGACCTGGGAGACCGCCGGTGGACAGATGTTGAGGTTGCCGACGAGCAACTCGACGGGGCGGCGAAGCGCCTCCGGGAGCAGCAGCCAACCCACCCGCCACCCGGTCATCGACCAGAACTTCGACAGCGAACCGACGACGACCGCTTCGCGGGAGGTCTCCCACGCGCTCGCGCAGGGCCGCCCGTAGGAGATCCCGTGGTAGATCTCGTCGCTCACGAGCAACGTGCCGTGTGCCTCGCACCAGCGGGAGATCGCCTCGAGTTCGGTGGACTCGATGATCGTGCCGGTCGGATTGGCCGGGCTCGCGAGGATGAGACCGGCGGGCGGCTCGGGCAGCGCGTCGAGCATCGCCACCGTCGGCTGGTAGCGCTCCTGAAGCCCGCAGTCGAGTTCGAGGACGCGGCAGCCGAGGGCGGTCAGGGTGTTGCGGTATGCCGGATAGCCCGGTCTGCTCATCGCCACGGTGTCCCCGAGCTCGAAAGCCGCAAGGAAGAGCGCCGTGAACGCGGCCGAAGAACCGGTCGTGACGGCGACGGCGTCGGGGTCGACGGTGAGCCCGTAGCTGCGGTCGTAGTGCTCGGCGATCGCCCGGCGGATGCCGAGCGTGCCGACCGCCTCGGTGTAGCCGAGAACCTCTGTCCGCAGGGCCCGTTGCACCGCGTCGAGGGCGACCCGAGGTGCGGGTGTCGACGGCTGGCCCGCGCACAGGCTCACGACGTCTCCGTGGCTGGCCGCCCGAGCGGCTGCCGCCTTGAGCACCTCCATCACGTGGAAGGGCTCGACGGTGCCCCTCCTCGACACCCGACGCGACACCCGCTGGGACCCGGCCGGGGCAAGCCGTGCCGGGTCGGGTGTCACGATGTCCACGTCGGCGTCAGTCCGTGACGGCCGGTGACGTCTCGTCCGCGAGCCGTACCGTGCCGTCGGCCGCGACGGCGGTGTCTTCGAAGCGCAACAGGGTGATCCGGTGGTTGTCCATCTCGAGGACGGTCAGCCGGCCGCCGTCCAGCGCCACCGTGTCCCCAGCCTTGGGCACACCGCCGAATGCCTTGTAGAACAGCCCGGCCAAGGTCACGTAGTCGTCGTCCTCGGGGAATGGGAAGGGCACCCTGTCTTCGAGGTCGGCGATACGCATCGAGGCCTCGATCTCGTAGGAACTTCCCTCCAACTTGCGGATCTGGCGGGTCGAGCGGGTGAATTCGTCCTCGTAGTCGCCGACGATCTCCTCGAGGATGTCCTCGAGGGTGATGATGCCCTCGGTGCCACCGTATTCGTCGATCACCACGGCGAGCTGCTGGCGGGTGCGTTTGAAGTCGGCGAGCAGGGTGTCGAGCGTCTTGCTGTCCGGGACGAAGAAGGGGGCCTTCGCGAAGTCCTTCACGTGCTTCTTGCTCGCATGCTTGAAGTCGTCCGAACCGCTGTGCTCGGCGACATAGGTGAGCAGTTCCTTGATCGCGACGACGCCGGTGATCTTGTCGAGGCTGTCGACGTAGACCGGGAAGCGGGCGTGCGGGATGTCGCGGAAATAGCGCAGGGCATCGCCCAGTGAGGTGTCCTCCTCGAGAGCCCGGATCTGGGTGCGTGGGACCATCGCCTCGCGCACGGTCTGCTCGTCGAGCTCGAAGACCCCCCGGATCATGTCGGTCTCGCCGGGGTCGAGCATGCCGTCCTTCTCGCTCGCCTCGAGGATCATCCGGATCTCCTCGACGCTCATCGTGAAGTGGCTCTCCCCGTGCCCGCCGAGATTCCCCTGGCCGGAGATGCGCAGGAGCAGATCCGAGGCCGCCTTCATCACCGAGATGAGCGGCCGGAAGGCCAGGTAGAGCAGGTTGATGAGGCGGCCGACCCGAAGGCTGATCGGCACGGCCTTGTGGAAGGCAAGGACCTTGGGCGCGAGTTCACCGCCGACGATGTGGATGAAGGAGACGACGACGAATCCGATGACATAGGACACGACATGGGCGCTGTGGTGGAGCGCGTCATGGTCGCCCAGCGCGGTGAAGATCGCGACCACATAGGGGTCGATGACGGTATGCAGGGTTTCCATCCCGACGGCGCCGAGGCCGAGGGAGACCAGGGTGATGCCGATCTGGGTGACCGAATAGAAGCGCTCGGGCTCCTCGTGGAGCAGTTGGACCGTCCTCGCCCGGCCGTCGCCGTCCTCGGCGAGTTGGCGGATGCGGCTGCGTCGGGCAGAGGAGATGGCGATCTCCGAACCGACGAAGAAGGCATTGCCGGCGACGAGCAGGAGGATGACCGCGAGGCGAAGCCACAGGGGCAGCTCGTCCATAGCCGGTCAGTCTACGAGAGGGCGTTCCCCACACCCACAGACGGCGGGGACGAGCCGATCCGACTCGCCACCGCCGTCTCGTGATCGGGTCAGACCGAGTTCTTGGCAGCGTCGAACAGGTCCCTGATCGCCGTGCCGAGCGGGCCGACGGCCACGATGACGACGACCGCGATGAGCGCGACCATGAGTCCGTATTCCACCATCGTCGCGCCCCGGTCGCGACGAACAGCGGCGGCGGCGTGCAGCCGCGCGAGCATGTTGAGCATGTGAGATTTCCCCTTTCGAGACCATGGCCCCCGCACACGATCACACACAAGATTCGCCAGAATGTCCTTGCCGTGACCTGAGTCCCGAGACGACGAAGGGGAGGCCAGGCGCGACCCCGGCTCCGTCGACCACTGTATGCCGTCCGCCCGCCCCGCCGTGGGGTAACACGGAAACCGGTCAGCCGCCGACCCAGAACCCCCGACCGCCGAACCAGTCGGCATAGGTCTCACGGCGCCCGCCCGCCGCCCGGCGGGAGCCGAGATAGGACGAGACCACCTGCGCACCGAGGTCGTCGAGCTCGGGGGCGACGACCCGGCCGTCGACGCGCTGCGCCAGGTGGTCGACGAAGCGAGCGAGCCCCGGGGAGTCACCCAGGCGGAAGAAGGTCACCTGAGCGCCCAGGCGCCCGGCGGCCTCGAGTTCCTGCACGGTGAGCGCGATCGTCCGGGGATGAGGTGGATAGCAGAAGTCGACCTGGCCGTTGCCCTCCAGGTGCGCCGTCGGCTCGCCGTCGGTGACGACGAGCAGCACGGGCTGGTCGGACGGGTGTGTGCGGAAGTGTCGGTTGGCCAGCAGCAGCGCGTGGTGGAGGTTGGTCCCCTTGTCCCAGTAGGCATCCAGCGAGGTGAGCGTCTCGATGTCGACGACGGCCGCCCGCCGCCCGAAGGCGACGAGTTGGAGGTGGTCGCCCCGGAACCGGGTGGAGACCAGCTGGTGCAACGCTAGGGCGGTCCGCTTCATCGGCACCCAGCGGCCGTCCATCGCCATGGAGAAGGACGTGTCGACGAGCAGGGCGACCACAGCCCGCGTGCGCGCCTCGGTCTCGGTCACCTCGACGTCACGGATGTCGATGCGTATGCCGTGTGCGGGGTCGCCGCCCTCACTCACGGTCCGACGCACCGCGTTGCCGACGGTGCGGGTGACATCCCAGGGTTCGGTATCGCCGAACTGCCACTCCCTGGTGGCGCCGCTGCGCTCGCCGGCCGCGCCCGCCGTGCGGGTGTCGCGCTCGCCCGAGCGTGCCGAGATCCGCGTCGCGACATCACGCAGCAGCGCCTTGCCCAATTGCCGCATCGCCTTGGGCGACAGGCGGGTCGCCCCGTCGGATCCCTTACGGAGATAACCGGACTCGCGCAGCGCCCGCTCGAGCTCGGCGAGGGTGCGAGCATCGACGGCGGCCTCCGACCCCAACTGGCGGGCGAGGGCGTCGAGGTCGATGTCGTCCATCCGGGCACCGGCATACTGCTGGGAGAGTTGCTCCGAGAGGGCGTCGAGGTCGGCGAGATCCTGGATCAACCCGGTGCCGTCGCCGAGCCCGACCCCCTGCTCGCCGCGGAAACCGGCCTGGCCCGACCAGTCCTCGCCCGGCCGCAACGCCTGCAGGCTCGCGTCGAGGCGGGCGAGTTGATCGAGCAGTTCGGGGTTGCCGAAGGCCTGGCTCGCGAGGGCGTCGAGTTCGTCGCGCTGTTCCTGGGTGAGCGAGTTGCGCATCCGTTGAGCGGCCGCGGCGCGAGCGGCGAGCGAGTCGAGCAGCTCCTCCACCGACTGCGGGTTCTCCGGGAAGAAGGCCCCGTGCCGATCCATGAAGTCGGCGAACCGCTCGCTCGTGTCCTCGCCTCGGGCGTGGGCGGCGAGCAGGTCGTTGAGGTCGGCGAGCATGTCGCTCACCCGCTGCCGGTCCTCGTCGGTCGCGTTCTCCAGCGCCTTCTTGAGGCCGGCGAAGCGTTGGTCGAGCAGCTCACGTCCGAGCAGGTCCTTGATCTGCTCGTATGCCGCCCGCGCGTCACTGCTGCGCCACGGGTAGTCGGCGAGCTCCGACACGGCCGCCGCCGTCGAGGGGGGCAGGTTCTCGATCCGCAGCTCGGCGAAGCGTGCGTCGTCGTCGAGATCCCGCGCGAGCTGCTTGCGCTCGGCGAGCACCGCCTCGTCGAGCAGCCGACGGACCTCATCGAGGGTTCCGCCGAGCCGGTTCTCGCGCAGGATCTCGTTGCGGCGCTGGGCAACCCGACGGGCCAGCTCGTCCAGGCCAGTTCGCTCCGCACCGCCGCGGCGGAGGAATTCACGCATCGCCCGCTCGGGCGACACCCCCGCCATGACGTCCGCACCGATGGCGTCGAGAGCCTCGGCGAGGTCGACCGGTGGGGCGAGCGGATCGGGCCCACCGGCATACCGGGAATAGCGCGAGATGCGTGCCACCGGGCTCTCCTAGCCGTAGACCGTCGAACCGCCGCCGCTCTCCTTGGCGATCTTGCGCGCGAGGAAGAGCCCTTCGAGGGCCAGTTCGACGGCGCTGGCCCGTTCGCCTGTCGTGGACGCGTCGAAGCGCTGTGCCACGTCGTCGTAGAGCTCGCTCTCGCCGAGCACCGGCAGCGCGTCGAGGAAGGCCCGCGCGGTCACCTGCGCGCCGGTCGTCACGAGGATGCCCCCGTCGAGGGCCGTGACGAGAGGTCCGAAGTCGATCCCCCGGAAGTGCTCGCGGCAGGTCTCCGCGGTCGCCACCCGCAGGAGATGGGCGAGGATCTCGCGTTCGCGCCCCTCCTCCCCGGTCTCGAACTCGACCTTGCCCCGCAGGACGTCGACGGCCGTCTCGACGTCGACGACCCGTGCGACGGCCTCGGGCTCGCCCTGCGCGGTCGCCCGATGGAGCGCGGCGGCGGCGACCGTCTCGGCCCCGGCGATGGCGAACCGGGCCGAGACGCCGGAGCGTTGGTCGATCGCCGAGGACTCACGCAAGCCCCGGGTGAACCGGGCGAGGATCTCGACGATCGCCTCCGGCACGGTGGCGACGAGGTGGGCCTCCTGCCGGACCACCGCGACCTCGTCGGCGAGCGCCACCGGATAGTGGGTCCGGATCTCGGCCCCGAATCGGTCCTTGAGTGGGGTGATGATCCGGCCCCGGTTGGTGTAGTCCTCGGGATTGGCGCTCGCGACCACGAGCACGTCGAGCGGAAGTCGCAGGACGTAGCCGCGGATCTGGATGTCCCGTTCCTCCATGACGTTGAGCATGGCGACCTGGATCCGCTCGGCGAGGTCGGGCAGCTCGTTGATGGCGACGATGCCCCGGTGGGCACGCGGGATGAGGCCGAAGTGGATCGTCTCGGGGTCGCCCAGATGCCGACCGGCGGCGACCTTCATCGGGTCGACGTCGCCGATGAGGTCGGCGACCGAGGTGTCCGGGGTCGCGAGCTTCTCGGCATACCGCTCGTCCCGATGCCGCCACGCGACCGGCAGGTCGTCGCCGAGTTCGCGCGCGCGCCGCCGGGACTCGGCGGTGATCGGGTCGTAGGGATGCTCGCCGAGCTCCGCACCGTCGATGACCGGGGTCCAAGCGTCGAGGAGCCCGACGAGACTGCGCAGCAGACGTGTCTTGCCCTGACCGCGCTCGCCGAGGAGCACGACGTCGTGCCCGGCCAGGAGCGCTCGCTCGAGCTGCGGGATGACGGTGTCGGAGAAGCCGTGCAGACCGGGCCACGGGTCGCGTCCCTCGCGCAGCGCGCGGAGCAGGTTGTCGCGGATCTCCTCACGCAGGTGCCGGTGCACGTGTCCGCTGGCACGCAGCCGCCCGAGGGAGCGGATGTCCGGCGGCCCGCCCTCGGGCCCTGCGGTCGTCGTGGCGGTCGCGGCTGGATCGACGCTCATCGGCACACGCTACCTCCGACCGGGTCCACTCAGGAGGGGGAGGCCGCGAGGTCGGCAAGGAAGCCCTCCGCCCAGGACTGGACGTCGTGGATGCGCACCTCACGGCGCAGCGCCCGCATTCGCGCGCGTTGTTCACGCAGCGGCATACCCACCGCCTGGATGATGGCGTCCTTCACGCCCTCGATGTCGTGGGGGTTGACGAGCAGCGCCTTGGTGAGGGTGTCCGCGGCACCGGTGAATCGGCTGAGGACGAGGACGCCGCTGTCGTCGATCCGGCACGCGACGTATTCCTTGGCCACGAGGTTCATCCCGTCGCGCAGCGGGGTGACGAGCATGACGTCGGCGATCCGGTAGAGCGCGAGCAGGTCGGGCAGGCCCATCGTCGAGTGCAGGTAGACGATGGGGGCGGAGCTGAGCGTGGCATAGCGGCCGTTGACCCGACCCACCGCGAGTTCGATCGCGTCGCGCATCTCGCGATAGGCGTCGACCCGCTCCCGGGTCGGGGTGGCGACCTGGACGAAGACGACGTCGTCGGGGTCCAGACGCCCCTCGGCGAAGAGTTCGTCCATCGCCCGCAGCCGCACGGAGATGCCCTTCGTGTAGTCGAGTCGGTCGACCCCGAGGATGATCCTCCGGTCGCCGAGCTGCTCACGGAATTCGGCCACCCGCCGGGAGGTCGACTCCTGCCGCACTTGCGCCTCGAGACCGGGCGCGTCGACGCCGATGGGATAGGCGCGCACCCGGATCCTGCGGCGCCGCCCGTCCGGGTCGACCCGGTCCAGGCCATGACCGGAGGTCCGAGCGCCGAGGGATCGGCGGCAAGCGCGCAGGAAGTTGCTCGCGTCCTGCGGACGTTGGAAGCCCAACAGGTCGGCCCCGAGGAGGCCGGCGATGACGACCGATCCCCAAGGCAGCTGGGCGAAGATCTCGTAGGGCGGGAAGGGGATGTGGTTGAAGAAGCCGATGGTGAGGTCGGGTCGGCGGGCTCGCAGGAGCCCCGGGACGAGGGTGAGTTGGTAGTCGTGCACCCACACCGTGGCTCCGGGGGCGGCGACGGCAGCCGCCTGGGCCGCGAAACGCTCGTTCACGGCCCGGTATGCCGCCCACGTCTGACGGTGGTATTGCGGCTTGACGATGACGTCGTGGAAGAGCGGCCACAGGGTCGCGTTGGCGAAGCCGTCGTAGAAGTCCGTCACCTCCGCCTGGCTCATCGGCACCGGGACGAGGTGCATCCCGGCAGCCGTGAAGGGGCTCGATCCCCCGTCGATGCTGCCGTCCCAGCCGACCCAGGCGCCCTCGGTCCGCCGGACGACGGTGGTGAGGGCCGTGACGAGTCCGCCCGGGGCTCGGACCCACCCCTGCGGAGTGTCGGCACGCTCGACCGGGAGCCGGTTGGCGACGACGACGAGGCCGAAACCCTCGTCGGCGCTCACCCGGCCACCGACGTGTCGGGATCGCGGCGTCGCGCACGCCCCCGGCCGGCGCGGATCGCGGTGAGCACGGCGGCGACGGTGGCGGGCCGGTCGATGCGGAAGCGGGCGTGGGTCGGGCCCTCGCCGACCTTCACCGAGATGTCGGAGGGACGCATGACCGCGAAGGCGTCCTCGTCGGTCTTGTCATCGCCGAGGTAGACGGTGACCTCCGGCTGGATCTGCGCACGCAACCGGTTGAGGCCGTCTCCCTTGGTCACGTGGCTCACGAGGATCTCGACGACTTCCTTGCCGACGAGCAGATGCGTCCCACGTAGCCGCGTGGCGGCGAGGGTGGCGTCGGAGGTTGCATGGAGCGCGACGTCGCGGCGGGCGCGGCGGGTGTGCAGGGCTGCCCCCACGGGCTTCTCCTCGACCTCGACCCCGGGCCGGTCGCGCGCGATCGATTGGAGGGCGACGATCGCCTGCTGGCGCAGGATCTCCTCCTCGTGGGTGAGTGCGAGCCGTGCTCCGGCGACCTCGCTGCCGTGGCTGCCCACGAGAATGACTCCGGTGGGCTCCTGGGAGATCTCGCGAAGTTCGGCGAGCGTCCGTCCGGACAACAGGGCCACGCTCACGCCTTCGACCCCGGCGAGGGACTGGAGCGCACGCTGGTTTGCGACGAGCGGTCGTACCGCCGACCGGTCTGCGCGGATCGGGGCCATCACCCCGTCGAAGTCGACAACGACGAGGACCGAGGACACGGTGCTCAGTGCTGCGAGGGCCTCGACGAGCGGATCCGGCAGTGCCTCGGCTGTGCGTCCCATGTCGACCCTTTTCTCGTCCGTTCGCATGGGTCGTCGCCGACCCGTCGGCTCTTCGGCTGTCCTTCACCCTAACCCGAGCCGGCTCAGAGGGCACCCCAGACGACCCCGGGGTGACGTCGACGACGGCGCACCCGAAGGGCGAAATCGCAGGTCAAAGGCCTGTTTTGCGCAACGGGAGAACGGCTCTGGAGGTCGGCGACGGCTTCGGGACCGGCGGGAGTATGCCGTCGAGGTCGCCGACCGCGCGGCGTCGCCCGGGGCGATCGACTCAGTGCCGGCTGCGACGTCGCATCACGAGCCCGGCGAGCAGCCCGACCAGCCCGGCGAGCAGATACGGGCCGTAGGTCCGCACGAGCACCGGCAGCACGGCGGCTCCGAGGTCGAGCGCATCGTCGACTGGAGGCCCGCCGGTGTCACCGGTCCCGGCCTGGACCTTCGGTGGGTCGGCCGGCCCGACCTCTCCCACGACACCGGGGTTCGACGGCGTGCTCGGCTCCTCGGGCTCGTCCCGATCGTCGACCTGCCCCCCATCGGAGGGGTGCTGCCCGGCGAGCTGGACCTCGAGGCACTCGACGAAGGCGGCGAGCAGTTTGTCGGAGACGTCCTGCATGACGCCGCGGCCGAATTGCGCGGGCTTCCCGGTCACCGCGAGGTCGGTGACGACCTCGCAGGCGGTCCCCTCGCCGGTCGGCGTGAGAGTGAGCACGACCTTCGCGCCCGCCGTGCCGTTGCCGCGCTTGTCCTTGCCCATCGCCTCGATCCGGGCGACGTGCGTGGCTGCGTCGCGTTCGACGAACCGGCCGGTGCCGGCATACAGCAGGGCGATCGGCCCGAGCTTGACCTTGACGGTGCCTGCGAACTCGTCGCCGGTCACCCCGGTGATCGTCGCGCCCGGGAAACAGCCGCCGACGGCCTCGAGGTCCATGAAGTGGGCCCAGGTGTCCTCCACCGACGCGGGCACGGTGAAAGTGTGGCGCAACTCCATCGGTCAGGCCCCGGCGGCGGCGAGGACGGCCCGGCGGGTGAGGACGGTCGCGAGATGCCGACGGTATGCCGCGTCGCCGTTGAGATCGTCCGGCGGGTCGGTGCCCTCGGCCGCCCCGGCACAGGCCGCGCGGACCGCCTCCTCGGTGGCGGTCGCTCCCACGAGCGCGGCCTCGACGCCGCGCGCGCGCAGCGGGGTCGCGCCCATGTTGGTGAGCCCGACCTTGGCCTCGGCGATCCGGTCGCCCTCGATCCGCACGGTGGCGGCGACGCCGACAATCGACCACTGCTGGCTCACCCGGACGAACTTCTCGTAGTGGGCGCCCCAGCCGGTGTGCTTGGGGACCCGCACCGCGGTGAGCAGTTCCCCCTCGCCGACGGCGGTCTGGAAGAGGTCCTCGAAGAAGTCGCCCGCCGAAACCCGGCGCTCACCGGCGGGACCGACGACGACGAACTCGGCATCGAGGGCGAGCATGGGGGCGCCGACGTCGCCGGCGGGGTCCGCGTGGACGAGCGCGCCTCCGACGGTGCCGCGATGGCGGATCTGCGGATCGGCCACCCGGGCGACCGCCTCCGCGAGCAGGGCGGCGTGGTCGCGGACGAGCGGGGAGGCCAGCACGTCGGCGTATGCCGTCATCGCGCCGAGGGTGAGCGCGTCACCCTCGTCGCGGATCCCGCGCAGGGCCTCGATCCGGCCGAGGTCCACGAGCACGGACGGGCTGTTGAGCCGCATCCGCAGGATCGGCAGGAGCGACTGGCCTCCGGCGAGCACCTTGGCGTCCTCGCCACCGGCGGCGAGCGCCGAGAGGGCCTCGGCGACCGTCGCGGGTGCCACGTAGTCGAAGCTCGACGGGATCATCGTGCCTCCCCCCTCTCGGCCTGTGCCCGCTGGATGGCCGACCACACCCGGGCGGGCGTGCACGGCATGGGGATGTCGCAGATACCCAGGTGCCGGACGGCGTCGACGACGGCGTTGACGACCGCCGGGGTCGAGGCGATGCAGCCGGCCTCGCCGACCCCCTTGGCGCCCAGGTCGTTGGTCGTCGAGGGCGAGACGGTGTTGGCGGTGACGAAGGAGATCGTGTCGGCCGCGGTCGGCAGGGTGTAGTCGACGAAGCTGCCGGACACGAGGGTGCCCGAGTCGTCGTGCACGGCCTCCTCCCAGAGCGCCTGGGCGACGCCTTGGACGATCCCGCCGTGCACCTGACCCTCGACGATGAGCGGGTTGACGAGGTTGCCGACGTCGTCGACGGCGACGTAGGACCGCATCCGGGTCGCCCCGGTCTCGGTGTCGACCTCGACCGCGCACAGGTGGGTGCCGTGCGGGAACGAGAAGTTCACCGGGTCGTAGGTCGCGTCGGCGTCGAGCGAGGGCTCCATCCCCTCGGGCAGGTCGTGCGCCGCGAAGGTGGCCAGGGCCAACTCGCCGAGGGTTGTGCCGGCGTCGGTGCCGCGGACCTGCCATCGGCCACCGGTGAACTCCAGGTCCTCGGGATTGGCCTCGAGGACGTGTGCGGCGAGTGGCTTGGCCTTCTCGATCACCTTGTCGGCGGCCTTGAGCATGGCCTGGGCACCGACGACGAGCGAACGGCTGCCGTAGGTGTCCATCCCTTTGGGGCTGATCTGGGTGTCGCCGTGGAGCACCTCGACGTCCTCGAAGGCGACCCCGAGCTTGTCGGCGACGATCTGGCTCCACGCGGTCTCGTGACCCTGGCCGTGGGCGCTCGACCCGGTGACCACCTCGACCTTGCCGGTGGGCAGCATCCGCACCGAGGCGTGCTCCCAGCCGCCCGCGCCATAGGACAGCGATCCCAGCACGCGAGAGGGCGCGAGACCGCACATCTCGGTGTAGGTCGACACGCCCAGGCCCAACTGCACCGGGTCCCCGGCGGCGCGACGGGCGGCCTGCTCCGCGCGCAGCGCGTCGTAGCCGAACAGCTCCTTCGCCTTGGCCGTCGCGGCCTCGTAGTTGCCCGAGTCGTATTCGAGTCCGCACACGCTCGTGAAGGGGAACTGCTCGTGCCGGATCCAGTTGCGCTCGCGGATCTCCAGCGGATCGCAGCCGACCTCGACCGCCAGCTCGTCCATCAGCCGCTCGATGGCGAAGGTCGCCTCGGGACGTCCCGCCCCGCGGTAGGCGTCGGTCCACGTCTTGTTCGTGAACACGTTCGTGCACTCGAACCGATAGGCGGGGAAGGTGTAGATCGCGTTGTACATGAAGGCCCCGAGGATCGGCACGCCGGGCGTGACGAGCCCGAGATAGGCGCCCATGTCGGCGAGCAGCTGGACCTTGAGCGCCTTGACCTGCCCGTTGCGGTCGGCCGCGAGGGTGAGCTTCTGCCACTGGTCGCGCCCGTGGTGCGCCGACAGCAGGCTCTCCGAGCGGGTCTCGGTCCACTTGCACGGCTTGCCGGTATGCCGCGCGGCCAGCAGGGTGATGAGTTCCTCCGGAGTGACCTGCAACTTCCCGCCGAAGCCGCCGCCCACGTCGGGTGCGATGACCCGCAACTTGCTCTCCGGCATACCGGCCGTGAGGGCGAGCATGAGGCGCAGGATGTGCGGGATCTGGGTGGCCGACCACAGGACGGTCTGCTCGCCGGTGGGGTCGCATACGACCGAGCGCGGCTCCATGAAGGCGGGGATGAGCCGCTGCTGGCGATATTCGCGCTCGAGGAGTATGCCGCCCTCCCGCGCCATCGCGATCTCGGCCTCGACGTCGCCGCCGGTCCCGGCCTCGGCCGAGTCGAAGACCCAGAGCGCGCTCACGTTGGAGTCGAGCTCGCCGGGGTGGGCGAGCGGCCCGCCCGCGGCGGCCGCCTTGAGGTCGAGCACCGCCGGGAGCTCGTCGTAGTCGACGTCGACGAGTTCGGCGGCGTCACGCGCCGCAGCAGCGCTGCGGGCGACGACGACCGCGACGATCTCGCCGGCGAAGGCCACCCGGTCGACCGCAATCGCCGGATGCGCCGGGGCCTTCTGGTCGGGCGTGATCGGCCACGCGCAGGGAAGCGAGCCCTGGGAGTCCTTGACGTCGGCACCGGTGAGCACGGTGTGCACCCCGGCGGCCGCACGTGCCGCGCTCGTGTCGATCGAGACGATCCGGGCGTGGGCGAACGGGCTGCGGACCATCGCGAGATGGAGCATCCCCGGCAGCCGCAGGTTGTCTGTCCACTTCGTGCGTCCGGTGAGCAGCCGCCGGTCCTCCTTGCGCCGCCTCGATGCACCGACTTCCGAGGGGGTCGTCGTCGTGGTGGTCATCGCTCACTCACCTGCCTTCGGGCTGTTGCCGGCCGCCGCGAGCACGGCCCGGACGATGTTGTGGTAGCCGGTGCACCGGCACAGGTTGCCCTCGAGTCCCTCGCGCACCTCGGCCTCGGTGGGGTGGGGGTTGTCGCGCAGGAGGTCGGCCGCCTGCATGACCATGCCGGGCGTGCAGAAGCCGCACTGGAGGGCATGGCAGTCGTGGAAGGCCTGTTGGACGGGATGGAGGGCATCCCCCGTGGCGCCGACCGAGGCGGCCAGCCCCTCGATGGTCGTCACCTCGTGCCCGTCGGCCTGGACCGCCAGCACGTTGCACGACTTCACCGACCGGCCGTCGAGATGGACGGTGCAGGCACCGCAGTTGCTCGTATCGCAGCCGATCACGGTGCCGGTGGCACCGACCGTCTCGCGCAGGTAGTGGACGAGCAGGGTGCGCGGCTCCACCTCGTCGGTGTAGGCCACCCCGTCGACGGTCACGGTGATCCGGGTCATGCGCTGCCCCCAACTGCTCGCAGGGTCGGGACGTCGTCGTCCCGACGTGATCATTTCGTGACCCAGGTCACATGGCAAGACGTGGCTGGCTGTTTCCTCGCCGGTCCGCTAAGGCAGCTCGGGGGGCCGGTCCACGTGGATGGGGCCGGTCGCTCCGCTGAGCCGCTCGCCCCGGCCGCCCCAGCGCAGGGCGATGATCTCGGCGGCGATCGAGATCGCCGTCTCCTCCGGCGTCCGCGCGCCGAGGTCCAGGCCGATCGGGCTGGACAGGCGGGCGAGTTCGTCGTCGCCGAGCCCCGCCTCGCGCAGCCGGACCAGCCGATCGGCGTGGGTGCGGCGCGAACCCATCGCCCCCACGTAGGCGAGCCGGTCGAGCCGCAGCGCCCGCACGAGGACGGGCACGTCGAACTTCGGATCGTGGGTGAGCACGCAGACGACGGTGCGTTCGTCGACCCGGCCCGCGGTCACTTCGTCGTCGAGGTAGTCGTGCGGCCAGCGCACGACGACCTCGTCGGCGTCCGGGAAACGCGAGGCGGTCGCAAAGACCGGCCGCGCGTCGCACACGGTCACGCGGTAGCCGAGGAAGGCCCCCACCCGTGCGACCGCGGCCGCGAAGTCGATGGCGCCGAAGACGAGCATCCGCGGTCGCGGCGCGAAGCTCGCGACGAAGACCCGCATCCCCTCGCCGCGCCGCTGCCCGTCCGGACCGTAGGTGAGGGTGTCGCTGCGTCCCGCCGCGAGCAGCCCCAGGGCGTCGGCCGCGACCGCGCCGTCCGCGCGCGGTGAGCCCACCGAGCCGGTATGCCGTGTCTCACCGGTCCGTGCGTCTCCCGGCCGTGCCTCCCCCGGCCGCACGACGAGGCGCCGACCGAGCAGCAGGGGATCGGGGTGTTCCACGACGGTGGCGACGGCGACCGGGCGGTGTTCGGCGATGTCCTCGGCCACCTGGCCCAGCTCCGGGAAGGTCCGCTGCGAGACCGGTTCGACGAAGACGTCGAGGATGCCCCCGCAGGTGAGGCCCACGGCATAGGC
This sequence comes from Actinomycetes bacterium, assembly GCA_029552065.1. Lineage (GTDB taxonomy): Bacteria > Actinomycetota > Actinomycetes > Actinomycetales > Dermatophilaceae > Phosphoribacter. The sequence continues at coordinate 20,717 of JAKPEG010000227.1, read as the reverse complement.
GTCGTCGTCGCTCACCCCGTAGCGCTGCAGGACCGGCCGGCCGGATCCGACGACCTGCTCGCACAGCTCGTAGAGAGCACCCTCGACACACCCGCCGGAGACCGAACCGACCGCCTCGCCGCCGGGGCCGACGAGCATCGCCGCGCCGGCCGGCCGGGGCGCAGAGCGCCAGGTCGCCACGACCGTGCCCATCCCCACCTCGTGGCCGGCCTCCCACCAGGCGAGCAGCTGCGGCAGCACGTCACGCACGGGCGACCTCCTCGAGGATGCGTTGGAAAGCGGCGAGCGAGTGGCCGGCGACGATCACGTCGCAATGCGGGAGAGCGGCAACGATGCCGGACTGTACTGGGGCATAACCGGATCGGCCGGCGTGCGGATTGGCCCAGACGACCCGGTGCGCGAGGTCGGCCAGCCGTCCCATCGCCTGGCCGAGTGCCTCGGGCCGCTCGCGTTCCCATCCGTCGGAGCACACGACGACGACCGCCCCGCGCGCCATCCCGCGACGTCCCCAGCGACCAACGAAGGCGTCGATCGACTCGGCCAACCGCGTGCCGCCCGACCAGTCCGGCACCACCTCTCCGGCGGCGACGAGGGCGAGCTCGGGATCGCGCCGGCGCAGCGCGTCGGTCACGCGGGTGAGCCGGGTGCCCATGGTGAACACCTCGACCGGGCCACCTCCCGCGTCCACCGCGGTCACGGCACGGTGGGCCAGACGCAGGAGCGAGTCGGCATAGGCGCTCATCGAGCCGGACACGTCGACGAGCAGGACGACCCGCCGCGCACGACTCCCCCGGCGTCGCCAGCGGACCGCTCCGGGCTCCCCCATCCCTTGCAGCTGTTCCCGCAGGGTGGCCCTCGCGTCCACCCGACCCCGCGCCGACGGGGTATGCCGCCGTGCCCGCCGACGTGGGGCCCGCACGACGAGGGAGTCGAACAGACAGGCGAGCCGGGCCTTTTCGGCCGCCGACAGCTGGCCGATGTCGCGCTGGCGCAATACGTCGAGCTCGCTGGCCACCCCGGCGACCGCCGTCGTCTCCTGCCCGTCGCCCGAGCCGGGGTCGCCCTCGTCGAGCCGGGCCTGGAGGGTCCGGGGTGCGGGCGGCGCGGCCGCGGCGGGGCGGCCGCGCTCGCCACCGAACCACGCGGCATACACCCGGTCGTAGCGGTCGAGGTCTTGCCGGTGGGCGCAGAGGGTGGCGCGCCCGGCCCAGTAGACCCCCGGCTGGGAGTCGAGGCCGACCTCGGCGGCGGCGCGCAGGAAGGAGCGTTCGCGGTCGGCCGTCACCGGCACCCCGGCCGCGCGCAGCGCCCGGGCGAAGCCGATGAGGATCTCGGTGGCCTCGAGGCGCAGGGCCGGGACGGCGGTCATCGGGTGAGCATCCGGTCGAGGGCCACCCGGACGCGGGTGAGGTCGTCGCGGTGCTTGACGGCAGCGCCGAGGGTGGCCGCCGCGGCTGCCGGGTCGAGTTCGGCCACCCCGAGGGCGTGCAGGGCTCGGGCCCAGTCGAGGGTCTCGGCGAGGCCGGGCGGCTTCACGAGCCCGGGCTCGAGGCGCACCTGTTGGACGACCGTGACGAGTTGTTCGGCGAGCCGTTCGGACACCTCGGGCGCCCGCGCGTGCACGATCGCCAGCTCACGCGCGAACGAGGGATGTTCGAGCCAGTGGTAGAGGCAGCGCCGTTTGAGCGCGTCGTGCAGCTCGCGGGTCCGGTTGGAGGTGAGGACGACGACCGGAGGCACGGACGCGGCGATCGTCCCGAGCTCGGGGATCGTCACGGCCCAGGTCGAGAGGACCTCGAGGAGGAATGCCTCGAATTCGTCGTCGGCCCGGTCGATCTCGTCGACGAGGAGCACGACCGGCGACTCGCGCAGCGCCCGCAGGACCGGACGGGGCAGGAGGAAGCGCTCGGTGAACAGTTCCTGCTCGACGGCAGCGAGCTCCCCCGGAGCCGTCGCACGTTGCGCCGCAACGGTCTCCAAGGCCCGCAGGTGGAGGATCTGCCGCGGGAAGTCCCAGTCGTAGAGCGCCTGGGAGGCGTCGATGCCCTCGTAACACTGCAGCCGGACCACGGGCACGTCGAGGACGGCGGCGAGCGTCTCGGCGAGGGCGGTCTTGCCGGTGCCCGGCTCGCCCTCGAGCAGGAGCGGCCGGGCCAGCCGCAGGCCGAGCCAGGCGACGGTCGCCAGACCCTCGTCGCACACGTAGCCCGTGGCGCCGAGGGCTCTCGCCAAGGCGGCCGGATCGCGAAAGGCCTCCCGGGGGTCCATGACAGCCCAGCATGGACGATGGGTCCGGCGCTGTCACGCGCCGGGGACGAGCCGAGGACGGGCCACTGGGTGCCGACCGGCATCCGCCCGGTGGTCGGTCAGCCCACCGGGCCGGGGAGGATCGCTCGGGTTCCCGCCGGCGCGGACAGCGGCACCCGGATCCGGTAGAGCCGGGCCATCGCCACCTGCGGACCGTCGCACGAACCGGCCGCGGCAGTGCGACCGGCCCACAGTGTGACGGTGATGCTCGTCGCGGTCTCGGCCACGTCGAGGCCGGTGACCGTGTCGCACGGCGCGCCGCCGGCGGCCGTCTCGACGACGAGCGAGGGGGCCGGCGTGCCCGCGGCCGAGACCAGCCGCCAGGGGATCCGGCGTTCCCGCCGACCCTCCTCCGGATCGGTCACCGTCGGTTCGGGTATGCCGCTCGCGCCCGGCGGCTCGGGCAGGGGCGCCGGCACGCCCCCGGAGGGCGGCGCCCCGGGCACCGATCCACCACCGGAAGTCCCGCCGGGGGTGGATGCCGGAGCCCCGCACCCGGCGAGGAGGGCGCCGGCGGCCAGCAGGGCCACGGTGGGCAGGAACCGGCGACGCGACGGCATACGTCCGCGGGACATGTCACCACGGTAGGCGTTCCCGCACCGGACGAGTGCACCCAGCGCGTCGGGAATGCGCGACGGCGCGCCCGGAGGAACCGGGCGCGCCGCGCGAAGGGTCGGAGCAGACATCGTGCTCAGGGTGCTCAGAGGTAGCGCGTGGAGTTGTACAGGCTCCAGGCGTCGTCGTCGAAGTAGGGCGAGAGCATGATCGTCGGGCCGACGATCCGGTCGATCCGGCTGTTCACACCGTTGAGCCGGCCCCAGTTGCCGTCGTAGTCGGTGAGCCAGGCGCCACCGGACGAGCCGCGGGTCATGTCACAGGAGATCTTGTCGGTCTGCGACCAGAACAGCCATGCATCCCACTCGGGCGAGGTCCAGCCGACGCAGCCCATGAGGTTGCCGCCGTCGAAGGGCCACTCGGCCGGGTAGCCGAAGGCGTATTCGAGGACGCCGCTCTTGCCGCGGTTGACGGTGAGACCCTGGCCGCCGAAGTAGTCGACGATGTGCCAGCCCCAGTTGGTGTTCATGATGGCCACGCCGATGTCCTGGGAGAAGTCCGAGGAGTTCGTCCACGCGGTGCGCGACCACAGCTGGTTGGCGCTCCACGTGCCGTAAGGGCGCGGGTTGGCCAGGTCGTCGTCGTAGGCGGGAACGAAGGTCCAGTTCGTGTGCCAGGTGCCACCGCTGCCCCCGTGCACACAGTGGCCCGCGGTCCAGACGGTGTCCTTGCCCTCGGAGTTGATGATCGTGCCGGAGCACACGTAGTTGCCGTCGGGCTTGCTGAAGAAGACCTTGCCCTGGGTGTAGGCCGTGGGGTCGTAGGTCGGGGCGTTGGGGTTGTATGCCGCGGTGAACGAGCTGGGGCTGGTCTTGGTGACGGTGAAGACCTTGCTCGCGGCACCGTCGGTGGAGCGGGCCGGACCGTCGTTCGTCTTCTTCGCGGTGCCCGCGGCCCGGGCCTTGGCCTCGTTCGTCGCATAGGCCTTCTCGGCGGCCTGGTAGCTGACGGCCGAGTCGGCGGGTTTGGCTGCGCGCATCCGCTCGGGGGTCCAGTAGGCCTCGAGGGTCTGGTTGGCGGTCGCGCCCTGGCCGAACTTGGCCTTGCCGGCAGCGGTGGCTTCGGCGGAAAGCGTAGGTGTGGCCGAGGACACGTCGCCACCGCTGGGTGCCGACTTGGCCTCTGCGGTGCCCGAGGTGGCCAGGCCGACGGTGAGCGAGGTGGCCAGGCCGACACCGAGGGCGACCAGGCGGGTGGGGAGAGTCGTGCGCATGGTGGGGAGACCTTCCAGGTGGCCCGGGCACCTCGTGTGCCCGGCTCACCGCACAGGAAGCCCCGGGTGCCCGCCTGATACCTGTTCGGGGGAAATCGTCCCGAACGCCACCCACCGGGCAGCCTTCAACCCTGCGGTGCGTCGAGGTCGCGACCCGTGGCGAGGTCGCCGCACTCGACGAGGACGTGGGGCTCGGTCGCGAAGACCCGGCGCGCACCGGCGTCGCCCCGAGCACTCGCGATGACTGCCGGCCAGTGTTCCCGCCCGATGGCCACCGGATGCCCCGCCGTCCCTTCGTATGCCGCCCGCACGAGGGCACGACCCGGCTGCGGTCCCAGCGCGGCCACGACCCTGGCCACGACGTCGCCCGTCACGTCGGGCAGGTCCACGAGGGTCACCACCGCCGCGAGGACGGCTGTGGCCTCGGTCGCGGCCATGCCCGCCATGCCCGCCGTGCCGCCCAGGGCCGCCAGCCCGGCACGCAGCGAGGCGCCCATCCCCTCGGCCCAGTCCGGGGCGACGACGACGTGCGCCCAGGGCTCTGCCGGGACGAGGGCGGCGGCCTCCTCGGCCGCGGCGCCGAGGACGACGACGACGCGGGGCAACCCACCGGCATACAGCGACCACGCGGCATGTGCGACGAAGGATTCGCCGGAGGGCCGTCGCAGGAGGGCTTTCGGTCCACCCATCCGCCGACCGGCACCGGCGGCGAGCACGAGCCCGACGAGGTCCGCTCGTGGATCGCTCACTGCAGCAACGCGATTCGCACCCGCCGGAAGCCGCGTCCCTTGGACTCGACCTTGGCGATGTGCACCTCGCCGATCTGGCGGGTCGAGGCGACGTGCGTCCCCGAGTCGGCCTGCCGGTCGAGCCCGTCGACGTCGACGATGCGGATCAGCTCCACGCTCTCGGGGATGAGGGCAGCTGCGGTGCGCATGACGTCGGGATCGGCCAGCGCCTCGGCCCGGGCCACCACCCTGGTGAGGATCGCCCGGTCGCGGGCGATCTCCTCGTTGACGGCCCGTTCGAGGTCGGCCTTGAAGCCCTCGGGGACAACCGGCAGGTCGAAGTCGAGCCGTCCGGTGAGGGGCTCCATGCTCGACCCGGTGACGAGTGAGCCGAGGTCGCGCCAGATCACCCCGCACACCACGTGCAGCGCCGAGTGGGTGCGCATGAGGTGGCGGCGGCGCTGGTCGTCGAGCCGGGCGGTCACGCGGGCACCGACCGGTGGCACCGGATCGCCTTCGACCGGCTCGAGCCCCGCGGCACCGACGCCGGCGATCCGGGTGTAGACCCCGTCCCACTCGAGCTGGCCGAGGTCGGGGGGCTGTCCTCCGCCACCGGGATAGAAGGCCGACTCGTCCAGGACGATGCCGTCCGGGCCGACGGCCAGGACGGTCGCGGTCCACGACGTCAGCTCCTGGTCGCGCCAGTAGAGGGGGTTCACTCCTGCGCCAACGGTGGCCGGCGCGGTTCCTCGGCGGCGCCCCGCTCGCCGAGCTGTGCGACCATCCGGCCGGCCCGCCGGTTGGCATCCGCGTCGATGAGCCGGTTGACCAACTGCTGCACCTGGTCGCTGCGCGGGATGTTGCGCAGGACCTCGTCCGGCGAGTCGCCGGCCGACTCGATCCGCAGGGTGCCCGAGCGAATGACCCGGTCGAGCAGGCTCTGTTGGAAGGACACGTCGGTGATCTTCGAGAGGGTGATGTCCTTGCCCTCCTTGGCGAGGATCCCCCGGCGCACCATCACCCGATGGCTCGTCACCACGTAATGCGTCGTGCGCCACCGCAGGATCGGCACGAGCACGAGGGGAATGGCGAGCACGCACACGACGGCGATCGAGATCACCTGGATCGTGTTGCCGGTGGGGTCGTCGGGAGTCATCGCGCTCACCCCGGCACCCACGGCGGCGAGGACGAATCCGAGGACGACCGGGCCGAGGACCGTGAGCGGGTGGGGATGCAGGCTGCCCTCGACCCGCTCGCCCTCGGCGAGCACGTTCTCGGGGAAACCCATGGTCGTCACCTTCCCTCGGACCCGTGTGCCGCCCCAGGCTAGCCGGGTGGCAGGCTGTCGGCATGGGTGACCGGATGTTCGTCGCCGTCGTGCCGCCCGAGCCGGTGCGCGAACACCTCGCCGACTTCCTCGAGGCCAGACCGGGCCAGCGGTGGACCGACCCCGCGCAATGGCATGTCACGCTCGCCTTCATGGCCTCGGTCGATGCCCACCGCGTCGACGACCTCGTCGAACGGCTCGCGACGAAGGCTGCCAAGCGGCGGCCCTTCTCCGTGTCCCTCGCCGGGGCCGGTGCCTTTCCCGACCCGATCCGGGCCCGCGTCCTCTGGCTCGGGGTCGACACCGCCGGCGACGACACCCTCGCCGGGCTCGCCCAGGGTGCCCGGGCGGCGGCAGCCAAGGTCGGCGCCCCACCCGACGGCGCACGGTTCACCGCCCACCTCACCCTCGCCCGGCTGCGACCGCCGGTCGAGGCGACCCGATGGCTGCGGATCCTCGACACCTATCGATCGCCGAACTGGTGGGTCGAGTCGATCGAGCTCGTCGGCTCGCACCTCGGGCAGGGGCCCGCGGGCCGGCCCCGCTACGAGACGGTTGCGCAGCTCCCTCTCGGCGGCGCCCGATGAGCGACCACCTGTTCGCCGGTCTGTTGCGTCCCGAGCGTTCGGCCACGACCGTGCGGATCGGCGAGGTCGACACCCGGTATGCCGCCCTGCTCGCTTCCGCGGCACACGTCGCGGCCGGCCTCGGGCAAGCGGGGGCGGCCCGGGTCGCTGTCCACGCGACACCCACGTGGACGACCGTCGCCGGGGTCGTGGGCGCCGTGCTCGCCGGGGTGGCGGTCGTCCCGGTGCCCGCCGATGCAGGCGCCGGCGAGCGAGACCACATCCTGCGCGACTCTCGGGTGCAGGCCTGGTTGGGTCCGGCACCCGAGCAGGACGACGGGAGGCTCCCGCGCCTCCCGGTCTCAGGGCATCCCCTCGACACACCCCCCGACAGCTGGGAGCCGATGGGGATCGACTCCGCAGCAACGGCTTTCGTTCTCTACACCTCGGGTACGACGGGCACCCCCAAGGGCGTGCTGCTGTCCCGTCGCGCGATTGCCGCGGGGCTCGACGGCCTCGCCGAGGCATGGGAGTGGCGGCCGGAGGACCTGCTCGCCCACGGGCTGCCGCTCTTCCACGTCCACGGGCTCATCCTCGGCGTGCTCGGCCCGCTGCGGATCGGTGGCGGGCTCTGGCAGGTCGGCCGTCCGACGCCCCAGGCCTATGCGGCGGCCGCCCGGGGTGGGGCGACGATGTTCTTCGGGGTCCCGACGATCTGGTCACGGATCGCCGCGGAACCGGACCACGCGGCATACCTGGGCTCGGCGCGATTGCTCGTGTCGGGCAGCGCCGCGTTGCCGTCGCCGGTCTTCGAGCGTCTCCACGCGCTCACCGGCCAGCGCGTGTGTGAGCGCTACGGCATGACCGAGACCCTCATCACCGTCGCCACCCGGGCGGACGGTCTGCGCCGCGCCGGACGGGTCGGGGTCCCGCTGCCCGGCGTGCACACCCGACTCGTCGGCGAGGACGGACGCCCCGTCCCGCACGACGGGGAAAGCATCGGCGACCTGCAGGTCCGTGGCCCCACCCTCTTCGACGGTTACCTCGGGCGACCGGAGGAGACCGCGTCGGCGTTCACGGCCGACGGCTGGTTCCGGACCGGCGACGTCGCAGCGATCGAGCCGGACGGCACCCACCGGATCGTCGGGCGTGCGTCGGTCGACCTCCTCAAGTCGGGCGGCTACCGGATCGGCGCCGGCGAGATCGAGTCGGCGCTGCTCGAACATCCGGGGGTCGCCGAATGTGCCGTCATAGGGGTGCCCGACGACGACCTCGGCCAGCGGATCGTCGCCTATGTCGTGCCGGCCGCCGGCCAGGCGGTCGCCGAGGACGAGCTCGTCGCGCACGTCGGTGCCCGGCTGTCCGCGCACAAGCGTCCGCGCCGGGTGGTTTTCGTGGAATCGTTGCCGCGCAACGAGATGGGCAAGGTCGTCAAGGCCCGGCTCGGCTGACTCGCCACACGGCATACAGTGGCCGTATGCCGCCCAGCCTCACCCACCGGGCACTCGCGGGCGTCCTGTCCCTCACCCACCGACGGCGCATGCCGCACGACGACGCGGGCATGGTCGCCGAACTCACCGAGGCCACCCTGCGGCCGCGCAGCTTCGCCCCGCCCCGTTCGCTCGACAAGCGGGTCACCCTCACCGTCGCCGGCGACCGGGGCTGGCGGGTCTATGAGTTGGCGCCTCGGACGGCCGCCGCTCCGGCCCGGCGGATCGTCTACTTCCACGGCGGAGGCTACGTCGGCGAGATCGACCCCGGCCACTGGCGCTTCTGTGCCCGGCTGGCCACGCTCGTGCCCGCCCGCGTCACGGTGCCGATCTATCCGGTCGCCCCCGGGTCGACCGCGGAGATGACGGTGCCGACGGCGGCGGCGGTGACCCGCGACGTCGTGACCGAGGCGGGCGATCCCGCCCTGGTCACCCTCATGGGGGATTCGGCCGGCGGCGGACTCGCGCTCGCCACCGCACAGGCGTTGCGCGACGAGGGGATCGGCGGCATCCCGCTCGTGCTCGTGGCGCCGTGGCTCGATGCGACGATGACCGATCCGCGGATCGACGTCGGGCGGACCCGGGACCCGATCCTGTCCGTGCCGCGCCTCGTGCGCGCCGGCGAGTTGTATGCCGGTGACCTCCCGCCCGCAGATCCGCGCGTCTCGCCCATCCACGGATCGCTGGCCGGGTTGGGGCGGATCACGATCTACGTCGGCACCCGGGACCTGCTCGTGTGGGATGCCCGGAGACTGCGCGAACTCGCCGCTGCCGCAGGCGTGCCCGTCGACCTGCACGAGGCCGACGGGCTCGTCCACGTGTGGCCCCTGCTCCCCCTGCCGGAGGCGCGCCGGATCCGGCCGGCCATCGCGGCTGCGGTGCGCCGACGCTGAAGACAACCTTCCGAGCCGATCAGCCGCCGGGCGGCGGACCGCCGACCCCGACGCCGGGGACCCGGACCTGCTGCCCGGTGAGCCCACCGGTGCCGCCGCCGAAGCCACCGCCGAAGCCACCGTTGGACGGCAACGGCTGCGAGGTGTCGCCCACGACGACGGTGTCGCCCGCGGCGAGCCCGGAGATGATCTCGACCCGGCCACCGCCGACGGCACCGGTCTGCACCCGGGTGGCCGTGACCACCCCGGCCTTGAGCAGCCCCACGGCGCCCACCCCGGTCGAGACCGCGGTCACCGCTGAGGACGGCACGGTGAGGACGCCGTCGACCTTCTTCGTGACGATCGCCACGGTGGCCCGGCTGCCCGAACCCAAAGTGTCTGCGGCCGCGGGAACGACGACGTCCACCGCATAGGTCGGGGTGCTCGAGGTCGAGCTGCTCGTCGGGAGGAGGGCGACGTCGCTCACGCTTCCGTCGAGCGGCGCGATACCCGTGACCGTCACGTGCGCGGGCAGGCCGACGGTGACCGAGGGGAGGTTGGCTTGGGGGACCTGGACGGTCACCTTCATCGCCCCGGTGCCGACGACCTGGATCCCGTTGGACGAGGATGCCGTGTCCCCGACCGCCCAGGCGATCGAACCGACCCGCCCGGCGATCGGGGCGACGAGCGTCGCGCCCGCGAGGTTGTCCCGGGCCTTGGCAAGGGCCGCCTCGGCGCTCGTGACGTTCGCGCGGTCGGTGATGAGCTTGGCCTCGGTGACCGTGCCACCGGCCGACCCGGCCCCGCTCGCGCTACGGGCCGCCGACGCGGCCGCGGCCGCCTGGGCCTTCGCGGCCGCGGCAGCCGCGGCAGCCGCGGCAGCCTGCTGGGCCGCGAGCTGGCCGGCATACGCGGTGAGGCCCGAGCCGGCCGCCTGCTCGGCGGCGGCGACCGCCTTGAGTGCGGACAGGCAGGCGGCGATCTCCGCGGCCGTGGGGCCGTTCGGCTGGGTCGTGCCCGTGGCGGTGCTCGTCGCAGTGCTCGTGGCAGTGCTCGTGGCGGTGCTCGTCGCAGTGCTGGTGGAGGTGCTGGTTGCGGTGCTGGTGGACGTACTCGTCCCGGTCGACGAGGGCCCGGTCGTCGGTGTCCCGGCCGACCCGAGAACGGGGGCGCAGGCGGTGGCCGCGGCCTGCTGGGCCTGCTGGACGGCCGCGAGCAGCGCGTTCGGCGAACTACCCCCCGTGCCACCCGTGCCCCCCGTGCCGGTGGCGGACCCGGACGAGCTGCCCGTGCCCCCTGTGGTCGATGAGGACGACGAGGTGCTGGCCGAGGCCTGGGTGAGCAGATCGGCGTCCAGTGCGTATTGCGCCTGGGCGAGAGTCGCCTGCGCGTCGAGCACGCTTTGGTGCAGCGCGGTGGTGTCCATCGTCGCGAGCACCTGGCCGGCCTCGACCTGGTCCCCGACCGCCACCTTGACGCCGCTCACCCGGCCCGAGGTCGGGAAGTGTGCGGTGACGAGCGACACCCGGGTTGCGGTGCCGGTGAGTGTGAGGGTCTGTTCGATCGAACCGCGGGTCACCTGGGCGGTGCGCAGAGTGTCGCCCGCGGCGCCGGCCCCGGCATTGGTGGCGAGATAGGTGCCGCCCACGGCGAGGACGAGGACCCCGACGAGGATCCCCCACGCCGGACTCACCCGACGCCGGCGGACGACGACGACCCGGTCAGCCATTGGTCGCCGTCGCTCCCGGCCGACCGAAACCGCCCCCGGTCGTGCACGAGCCACCGACCGGGTCACGCAGGAGCACGGTCGTCGCCGTCATCGCGCCGGTCTGGTCGGTCTGGCCCTGCGCGGTGGCACAACCACCCACCTTGACGTCGCTCGCCGCGGCGGACTTCGTCGTCGTCACCGTCGTGGCGGCGGTGGTCGTCACGGTCACCGGAGTCGTGGCGGCGCTCGCCCCGGTTGCGGTTGGGTCGCCCGGGGCGAAGCTCACACTCGCCACCGTGAAGGACCCGCCCTGGACCGCAGTCACCGCTCCGATGACGCCGAAGCCACGTCCCCCGTTCTGGCCGGGAGCGCCGGTGGGCGGCTGGCCGGAGCCGCCCGCTGCGTCACCCGGCTGACCCGGCGCACCGGTGGGTCCCCCGTCGCCAGGGCCGCCGGGGGCACCGCCGGGGGCACCGGCGGGGCCGCCGAAGCCACCGGCGACACCCTGCAGACACGACCCGTTGGTCGAGGCGAAGACTTGGATCGAACCGGCCGCCACCGGCTCACCCGCCGCAGTGGCTCCCGACGCCGCACCGTCCTGGCCCGGACGCACGAGCACGCAGGAGCCCACGGTGACGTCGGCGAGCGTCCCCGTGCCCGTGCGGGTGAACCGCGTGGTCGCGTTCCAGGTGACCGCGGTCTGCTTGGTCGTGCTCTGCACCTGCATGGTGGTGGCGTTGACGGCAGCGATCTGGCCGCTCACGCCAGGGGTGCGATTGCCGGCTCCACCCCCGGACACCCGTGGGGCTTGGGTCGACGCGCCGGTGGCCGTGGCACCGGAGGCTCCGCCACCGCATCCGGCGAGCAGGGCGGCGGCCGCGAGTCCGGAGCAGGCGACGACGACGAGGCGGGGGCGGACGGGGCGGCGCGACGGCATACGACTCATGGTGTGGTCACTCACTCCGGAGGGCGTCGATGGGAGCCAACCGTGCGGCGCGGCTGGCGGGGTAGACACCGGCGACTATGCCGATGACGAGAGAGACGCCGAGGCCCGCGGCCGCGGCGACGGGCGAGATGGCGACGGGGAAGGAGACGAACCTCGGCAGCACCGCGGCCCCGAGCAGGCCCAGGCCGAGGCCGGCGAGCCCGCCGACAAGCCCGAGCATGCTCGCCTCGACGAGGAACTGACGCAGGATCACCCGAGGGGTGGCACCCAGTGCCTTGCGCAGCCCGATCTCGCGGATCCGCTCGGTCACCGAGACGAGCATGATGTTCATCACGCCGATCCCGGCGACGAGCAGGCTGATCGCCGCGATGCTCGAGAGCAGCACGGTGAGGATCCGGGTGGTGGACGTGGCCGTGTCGACGATCGACTGCTGGCTGCTCACCGTGAAGTCCGCGCTCGTCGCGGTCACGCCGTGCGCGTTGAGCAGGGCATTGGTCGTCTCCTGGTATGCCGCGGTGAGGCTGGCCTGGTCGCGGGCCGAGATGTAGATGGTCGAGACGCTGCGCGGGTTGGTGCTCGTGGACATCCGGTTGGCGAACGTGGTCTGCGGCACGACGACGAGGTCGTCCTGGTCGCCGCCGACGGTGGACCCCTCGGAGTTGAGCAGTCCGATGACGGTGACATTCTGACCGGCGACGCTGATCGTGCGGCCGACGACGTCGGTGCCGCCGAGCAGCTGGGTCGCCGTCGTCTGGCCGATGACCGCCACCGGGCTCTCGGCCGTCACCTCGGCGGTGGTGAAGAAGCGCCCGACGGCGACCGTGCGCGCCCGCACGTCCGGCCAGGCCGGGGTCGTCCCGACGACGGTGCTCGACCAAGTCGAGCTTCCGGCGACGAGCGAGAGCGAGGACTGGGACACCGGGGCGACGGCGCCGATGTCGGGCGCGACCGTCGGATCGGCCAGCAGCGTGGCGTCGTCCATCGTGAGGGTCGTCGCCGACCCTCGCCCGCCCCGGATCCCCGAGAGGCTCGTCGAGCTGCCCGGCGAGACGATGAGCAGGTTGGAGCCGAGGCGGTTGATCTGGTCGGTCACCTGCTTCTGCGCCCCCTGGCCCAGGCCGACGGTGAGCATGACCGCGGCGATGCCGATGAGGATGCCGAGCATGGTGAGGGCCGAGCGCATCCGCCTCGTGCGCAAGGCGTCGTATGCCGTGCGCAGGGTCTCCATCCAGGTCACGACGACCCCCCGGCGGGGTCGTGCAGCGGCCGGACCCATGCGAGGCCGCCGTCGCCGACGTCCCCGGCGGGTGCCGCGGAGTCCGGGAACCCCGGGGAGTGCGCCCCGACGGGCGCGCCGACGGGCACCGGCGGGTCGATCATCCCGTCGCGGATGACGACCATCCGCTGGGCCCGTGCGGCGACGTCGTGCTCGTGCGTGATGAGCACGATCGTGCGGCCCTGGGCCTGCAATTCGTCGAGGAGGGCCAGGACGTCGGCGGTCGAGGTCGAGTCGAGGTTGCCGGTGGGCTCGTCGGCGAGGATGAGGTCCGGCTCGGTGACCAGGGCCCGCGCCACGGAGACCCGCTGCTGCTGCCCGCCGGAGAGCTCGCCGGGTCGATGGTCCACCCGGTCGGCGAGCCCCACGCGGGTGAGCGCCTCGATCGCCCGCCGTTTGCGCTCATGCCGCGACACCCCGGCGTAGACGAGGGGCAGTTCGACGTTGCGCCAGGCCGACATCGACGGCAGGAGGTTGAAGGACTGGAAGACGAAGCCGATCCGCTCGTTGCGCACGAGCGCGAGCTCCTGCTCGTCCATGACCCCCACGTCGACGCCGGCCAGGGAGTAGCTGCCCGAGGAGGGCACGTCGAGGCAGCCGATGATGTGCATGAGCGTGGACTTGCCCGAGCCGGACGGGCCCATGATCGCGACGTACTCCCCCTGCTCGACCTGCAGGTCGATCCCGCGCAGGGCGGCCACCTGCACCGCTCCCGTCGCATAGACCTTGCGCACGTCGCGCAGGTCGAGCAGTGCCGCCGGACGCTCGGGCACAGGAGCGGTCACGGGGCACCTCCGGGCACGCCTGCACCGGGCGGCGGCGCCTGGCCGCCCCCCGAGATATCTCCGCCCGGGACGAAACCACCCTGACCGGAGCCGCGGGTGCGCGTGCCCGTGCTCTGCTGACCGGATCCGCCGCCCAACACGGTGCGCCCCACGACGACGACCTGGTCGCCCTCGGCCAGCCCGCTCGTCACCTGGGTGAGGGTGCCCTGGACCATGCCCAGTTCCACCGCCGTCGTCGTCGCCACGCCGTCGATCATCTTCGACACGACGGTCCTGCCGTTCTCCGTGCGGATCGCGGCCGTCGGCACGGTGATCGCGTCGGCGATCTCCTTGACGATGATCGCGACGGTGGCGCTCGAACCGGCATACAGGCCGGTGGGTGTGCCGGTGACCGTGATGGTGACGGGGAAGGACGCGACGCCGCTCGTCGTCGTCGCGATCACGCCTACCGTCGAGACGGTGCCGAAGACGAGTTGGCGGGAGCCGGTCGGGGTGATCTGGACCTGGAGCCCGGGCGTGATCTGGGGTAGATCGGTCGAGGTCACCGAGGTGGAGACCGTCCACGCGTCGGTGGAGATCACGACGATCTGGGCGGTCGAGCTGCCGCTCGATCCGCTCGAGCCCGCGGCCGACCCGGAGCTACCCGAGCCGCCCGACGAGGTGCCGCCGCCGCTCACCTGGTCACCCACGGCCACGTTGACCGTCGCGACGGTGCCGGCGATCGGCGACACCAGGGTGGCGTTGCGCAGGTCGGCCTGGGCACCGGCCAACTTGGCGTCGGCGGCGGTGACCTGGGCCGAGGCAGCGGTGATCTGGGCCGAGGTGCTCGCCGAGTTGGCCTTCACCGTCGTGAGGTTGGCTCGAGCGGAGTTCGCGTTGGCCGAGGCGAGGGTGACGGCGGTCTGCAGGTCGGTCGCGTCGACGGCCGCGACCGATTGACCGGCGGTCACCTTGTCGCCCACCTTCACCGAGAGGGCGCTCACCGTGCCGGACACGACGAAGCGCAGGTTGGACTGGTTGGCCGGGTTGATCGTGCCGGTCGCGCTCACCGACTGGCTGAGCGTCTGCACCGTCGCCGTGGCCAGGCTCGTCGTGGTCGCGGCCGTCGCATCGGCCGAGCCCCCGCGGAGCAGCCGCCACCCGACGAGTCCCGCCACCACGACGACGACCGCGATGCCCGCCGTCGCCACGCGGTGCCTGCGCACCCAGCCCGTCCGTCGACGCGGTGTCTCGATCATGCTCGCGCGACCCTCTCCGCCTGCCCAGCCCAATGGCGGTCGTGCCCGCACGCCCGTCGATGTCGTCCCGAGGCAAGTGGGAGAACCTGGGCAGGAGCCCGGCGACACCTGTGAGCAAGCTGTGGAACCGCACCCGGGCGGGTGGGACCGATCACGCGATAGGGGCGCAGCGCCGCCCCCGCAGGCTTGCCGCCGATCGCGCGGTCCGCCGCGGGGCAGAATGCTGCCCGTGGACGCAGCAGCATGGAATGCCCGGTATGCCGGTGCCGACCTCGTGTGGTCGGCTGGCCCCAACGCACTCGTCGAGCAGCTCACCGGTGGTCTCCCGCCCGGCCGGGCCATCGACCTGGCTGCGGGCGAAGGACGCAACGCGATCTGGCTGGCCGAGCACGGCTGGCGGGTGACGGCGGCGGACTTTTCCGACGTCGCGCTCGCCCGGGCCGACCGGATCGCGCGCGAACGGCTCGGTGCCGACGCCGACCGGCTCACGACAGTGGTCGCCGACCTCACCCGCTGGGAGCCCGCCGAGGCGGCATACGACCTCGTCTTGCTCGTCTTCCTCCAACTCGGCGGCGAGGCGATGCGCCCGGTGCACCGCGCGGCGGCGGCGTCCGTCGCCCCCGGCGGCACCTTGCTCGTGCTCGCCCACGACCGGTCCAACGTCGAACACGGTCACGGCGGGCCCCAGGACCCGTCGGTCCTGCCGACGCCCGAGCAGGTGGCCCACGACCTCACCGGCACCGGCCTCGTGCTCGACCGTGCCGAGGTCGTCGAGCGCCAGGTCGAGGGCGCGCCACGGCCCGCCCGCGACTGCCTGGTGCTCGCCCACCGGCCGGGCTGACACTCCCGCTCGGCGAGGCTGAGAAAAGTCGCCGAAAAGATTCTTCGAAACATCTGTCATGACCGTGGGGGGTCGCCGTCTCATTGTCGACTCGGCAGCGGCGGATGGGCGTGGGGAGACGCCCGGGGGGACCGTAGCCGGTCGCGGTTCGCCCCTCCGGAGGGTTTGGAGGGGACCAGCCGGAAGGGCGAACCGCGCACAAGCGGGCAGGTGGGTCGGTGGGGAGAACCGACCTGCTTGCCGTGCTCCCGACCATTCCCGGGCCACGCGGTCGTTCCGACGGCGCGGTCCGACGGGCCAGGAGCAGTCCCCGTCAGGGGGCGACGAGGGCCGACGCGGTACGCCCCACTGCGCCGGCCCTCGTCACACCGGGGCCACCAGACATGGGTGGGGTCGCCGGAGGGGGCACGGCGGCCCCACCCATGCTCGCCCCCACTCACGTACCGTGGCTGCGTGCGCAGAGACCTCGACCTCGTCCTGTTCGGCGCCACCGGCTTCGTCGGGCGGCTCACCGCGGCATACCTCGCGGAGCACGCACCCACCGGGCTGCGGATCGCGCTCTCCGGCCGCGACCGGCACCGGCTCGAGGCACTTCGCCGTCAGCTGCCCCGCTCCGCGGCGGCCTGGGAGATCGTCGTCGTCGACGCCGCCGACGCGGGGGGTCTCGCCGCACTCGCGGCCCGGACCCACGTCCTGGTCACCACCGTGGGCCCCTACGTGCGCTTCGGTATGCCGCTCGTGCAGGCCTGTGCGCACGCCGGCACCTACTACTGCGACCTCACGGGCGAGGTGCTCTTCGTGCGGGCCAGCGCCGACGCCTGGCACGAGACGGCCCGGTCGACCGGCGCCCGGATCGTCCACGCCTGCGGCTTCGACTCGATCCCCTCGGACCTCGGGGTGATGCTCACCGCCGACGCGGCCGCGGCGGCCGGCGACGGCGAGCTCACCCGCACCCTGCTCTCCGTGCGCGCGATGAAGGGCGGACTCAGCGGCGGGACGTTCGACTCGATGCGCCAGCAGGCCATCGCGATGCGCCACGACCCGACGGCCCGGGCGATCGTCGCCGACCCCTATGCCCTGAGCCCCGACCGGGACGCCGAACCCGACCGGGACCCGCGCTCGACGGCCGAGGGCCGACCCACGGGCTCGCCGGACGGCATGCCGACCGCCGGGTCCGGCGAGCCGAGCGCGCATCGCGGGGGTCTCGCGGGCCTGGCCCGGCGACTGCCGCTCCGCCGGGACGGCCGATCCGGTCACTGGACGGCGCCGTTCGTCATGGCGGGCTTCAACACCCGAATCGTCCGTCGCTCCAACGCCCTGCTGGGCTGGCGCTACGGTCGGGGCCTGCGCTACCACGAGGTCCTCGACATGGGGTCCGGCGCGATGGCGCCCGTGCGGGCCGCAGGGATGAGTGCGACCCTGCTCAGCCTCGGCGTCGGGCTCTCCTTCGCCCCGACCCGGGTCGTCGTCGACCGACTCCTGCCTCGTCCGGGCGAGGGCCCCTCCCCCGCGCAGCGGGACGCCGGCCGGTTCGCGCTCGTCATCGACGCGCAGACGTCTGGCGGCGCGGCATACCGGACCCAGGTGGCGGCCGACCGGGACCCGGGCTACGACGGGACCGCGGTCATGCTCGGCGAGACGGCCTTGGCACTCGCGCTCGACACCGATCGGCTGCCGGAGGCGGCAGGCGTGCTCACGCCGGCCACCGCCGTCGGGCACGTGCTCGTCGACCGGCTCGTCGCGCAGGGGTTCACCCTGGAGACTCGGCGCACGGCGACCGGGGTCGCGTCGGGGTGATCCCCGAGAGACCGGCGCGGGGGGCGCATCTAGAGTCGAGCTCGTGACACTCCAGATCTCGGGGCTGGTCAAGCACTACGGGGCGATCCGTGCCGTCGACGGAGTCGATCTCACCGTCGCCGACGGCGAGTTCTTCGGGGTCCTCGGGCCCAACGGCGCAGGCAAGACCACCCTGCTCGAGCTCGTCGAGGGCCTGCGCGAACCGGACTCCGGCACGATCTCGCTCCTCGGGCAGTCCCCGTGGCCACGCAATCCCGCCCTGCTGCCGCGCATCGGCGTGCAGTTGCAGGCCTCGGCCTTCTTCGAGCGGCTCACCGCCCGCGAGCAGCTCACCACCTTCGCCGACCTGTATGCCGCGCCGCACCGACGCGTCGACGAATTGCTCGACCTCGTGGGGCTCGCCGAGTTCGCCGACCTGCGCACCGAGAAGCTCTCCGGGGGTCAACTGCAGCGGCTGTCCATCGCCTGCTCGCTCGTCCACGACCCCGAGGTGGTCTTCCTCGACGAACCGACGGCAGCCCTGGACCCACAGGCCCGGCGCAACCTCTGGGACCTGCTTCGCGAGATCAACGCCGCCGGGCGCACCGTCGTGCTCACGACCCATTACATGGACGAGGCAGAGAGCCTCTGCGACCGGGTCGCCATCATGGACCACGGCACGTTGCTCTCGGTCGACAGTCCTCGTGGACTCGTGCGGACCCTCGACGCCCCGACGCGGATCAGCCTCCCCACGACCGTGCTGCCCGAACGCAGCGCCCGCGAACTGGCCGGCGGGGCAGTGCAAGGGGAGGTGAGCGCCGACAACGGCACGGTCACCCTCAGCACTCGACGACCGGAACTCGTGCTCGCGGAGCTGGCCGCGCGGCAGTGCCTCGACGGCCTCTCGGTGCGCGGCGCGAACCTCGAGGACGTCTTCCTCGCGCTCACCGGACGGGAGTACCGCGCATGAGCGCCGGAACGGGCTTCGCGGCCCTCACGCGAGCGCAGGGCAAAGGCTTCGTGCGCGACCGCCAGATGCTCTTCTGGACCATCGCCTTCCCGCTCATGTTCCTCGTGGTCTTCGGCCTCATCTTCGGCAGCAGCAGCGGAGCGAGCAGGATCAAGGTGGCCCAGGTCGGGGCGGTCGCGCTCTTCGACCAGCTGCCGGGGCAGGCCAGGGGGCAACTCGACGAGGTTGTCGAGATCACCCGCATGGACGACCGTGCCGGGGCCCTCGAGCAGGTGCGCAAGGGCGAACTGGGCGCCGCCGTCGAGATGACCGGCACCGTAGTCACCCTGCACTACTCGCAGGCCGACCAGGTGCGGGCCGCGACCGTCCAGGGGGTGATGAGCCAGCTGGTCCAAGGTGCGAACCTCGCGGTGTCCGGCACTCCAGCGACATTCTCACTCGACGCGCAGCGGGTCGAGGACAAGGCCCTCAAGGCGATCCAATTCCTTGCCCCCGGGTTGTTGGCCTGGGCGGTCGCGATGAGCGGGGTCTTCGGAGCAGCCCTGGTCCTCGTGCAGTGGCGCCAGTCCAAGCTGTTGCGGCGGCTGCGGCTCTCGCCGATCAGGACGAGCACGCTGGTGTCCTCACGGACCCTCATCACGCTCGCCGTGGCATTGCTGCAGATGGCGATCTTCCTCGCCGTGGGGATCCTGTTCTTCGGGCTGCAGCTGAGCGGGTCGTGGTGGCTCGGCGTGCCGATCCTGCTCGCCGGCGCGCTCGCCTTCCAGTCGATCGGGCTGCTCACGGGCGCCCTGTCCAAGACTCCGGAGGGCGCCTCGGGGTTGGCCAACCTCATCATCATGCCGATGGCCTTCCTCGGCGGGTCCTTCTTCCCGTTGGACCAGATGCCCGAATGGATGGCCCGACTGGCCAGGTTCCTCCCGCTCGGCCACCTCAACGAGGGCATCTCCGCCGTCATGGTGCGCGGCCAGGGAGTCGAGGCCATCTGGCAGCCGATCACCGTCCTGCTCGGCTTCGCGGTCGTCGTCGGCCTCCTCGCCGCTCGGCTGTTCCGGTGGGAGGCCGACTGAGCCGCGCGGCGTGACCCGGGGTCGTCAGTAGCCGTAGCTGAACGGCGAGAGATCCCCGAAGAGTTCGCCGCGGTCCTGGGGCCGCGCCCGCACCGACGCGACCATCTGCGCCACGAGCTCGGCGGCCGCCCGCTCGACCCGCTGACTCAACGCCTCGGCCTCCGCCGACCCACCGACCCGACTGTCCTGGGTCGCGAAGACCGAGGTGGGCACGACGACCGCCTTGAGATAGGCGAACAGCGGCCGCAGCGCCTGGTCGAGCACGAGGGTATGCCGCCCCGACCCACCGGTCGCGGCGAGCAGGACGGCCGATCCGTCGAGGGCCTGCAGCGGGAGCACGTCGATGAAGAGCTTGAACAGTCCGCTGAACGAGGCGTTGTAGGTGGGCGTGACGACGACCAGGCCCTCTGCGGCAGCGACCGAGTCGGCCGCCGCGGCCAGCGCGTCGCTCTGCGGTTCACCGAGCAACCGGTCGACGAGATCGTGCCCGAGGTCGCGCAGCTCGATCGGGGTCGTGGTCACCTCGATGCCGCCGCGCCGTCCGGCGACGGCCACCGCGTCGGCAATCCGCCCGCCGAGCTGGAAAGTGGCCGAACCCGCCGACGCCCCCGCCGTCACCACCGCCAGGCGCGCCTCGGCACCGACAGGCGATCGGGATGGACTCACGGTGCCAGGGTAGGGCCGACGCGGAGCTCACGCGCGAGGACCGCGGGATCTCGCGCCCCTCCGAGGGCCCAGACGGCCGACCGCCTTGCCAGCCGCGGCCGATGGGTGACCGCGACCAGGTCGTGCGCTTCCGCACCGGATTCGGCATGCTGCACGGGGCGGGAAACGCGCTCGTCCAGCCTCTTGTATTCGTACATGTGTTCGAGTATGGTGGGGGTGTGAGCATCGCCCAGTTGGAGTCCCCGGCCGCCGGTCGGGTGTTGCCTGCGGGGATTGTGGCTGGTCGGACGCGGATCGTGCATGCGGTGTTGGATGCGGTCCTT